>JBCBYE010000534.1:0-3491 GCA_039816075.1 Pseudomonadota bacterium
ATCAACGCTTCGGCCCTGATCTCCCGATCCAGCGTCGATCCCAGCGCGTCGTCGAACGCGCGCTCCGCATCCGACAGGTCCCCTTCGCAGGTCAGCGCGAGGCCCTGTTCCACCGACAGCGCCGCCCTGAGCGCCTTGCGCATCGCGGCGCCCCAGCCCGCCGCAGCCATCCGCGCCGCCTGGGCCGCCCGCCCTCGGCGACGCGCGGCGCGCGCCGCCTCCAGCAGGGCCGCAGGCGCGGACGCGTCGCCGGCCGCGTGCAGGTGCCAGGCCTGCCGCTCCGAATCCTGCTCCCGATACCAGCGTGCGGCGCGCAGGTGGATGGACTTTCGCTCCGCCTCCGGCGTCACCGCGGCGATGGCCGCCGGGATGATGCCATGTTCGGTGAACAGCAGATCCCGGTCCCGGCGGAGCAGGCGACCGCGCACCAGTCGATCCACCACCTCCTCGCCGGCCGCCGCAAGCTCGCGCAGGACGGCCTCCGGCACGGCGTCGCCGAGAACGGCCACCAGCCGCATGCAGGCCATCGCCTTGGCGTCCAGATGCGCGAGCCGCGCGGCCACCGCCTCTTCGACCGAGGCGGGGCAGGTCGCATCGGGGCCATCGGCGACATGGTGCAGCAGCTGGCTGAGAAACAGCGGGTTGGCCCCGGCGCGTTCCAGACAGGCCGCTCGATCCGCCTCCGACACGTCGTGCCGCGCCGCAAGTTCTTCGGCTTCCGATGCCGAAAGGGGGCTCAGAAAGATCTCGGCGACCGGCGCCGCGCCCGCCAGCCGACCCAGCAGGGGCAGCCGCCCAGGCAGGTCCGACCGCGCCAGCGCCACCCACAGGATCGGCGCCGTCCCGAGCCGCTCCATCAGCGTGGCCAGCGCCAGGGTTTCGGCGTCCGAAAACGTCTCGGCATCTTCCAGCACGATCATCAGCGGCCGATCGCGCGCGGCCAGCAGGTCATGGACGCGGTCATGGGACGACAGATCCCGACGCGCCTGCGCCTGCGGGTCGAGCGCCGCGAACAACCGCGTCGGCGCATCGCCTTGAAGGGCCGCGCCGCTGGCCGGCGGCGTCAGCACGACCTCGGCGGGCCCGATCCGCCGCGCGACCTCCTCCAGCAACCGCGATTTGCCGATGCCCGGCGGGCCGCTGACGACCAGGACCCGGGACCCGCGCGTCGTCGCCACGGCGCGCCACAACGCCTCGATCTGCATCCGCTCCCCGAGGCGTCCGACGAACGCGTTCGTCCCCAAGGGTTCCGTCTCGTCCGCCCCGCCTTCGGCCGGTTTCGCGCCCGGCCGCAGACGGTCGAGCGCCGGGTCGAGCCGCACCCTCCCGAAACCGGCCTCGTCCGCGCGCATCAACGCCCGCGCCCGATCCACTTCGCGCAGGCAGGCGCGGCCCTCCACCACCCCGAGCCGGGCCAGGCAAAGGCCGATCGCAGGGCGCGGCGGCGCCTGCGCCCAGCCCAGCGCTGCGGAAAGCGCGCTCGCGACGACGGAGGGGCGCAGGCCGTCTCGACCGATGAACGCCGACACCGTGCCGTTCCTGTGCTTGATGTCCACGGCGCCGGCGCGCGCAAGGGTCTGAACGACGCCCTCCGCCGCGTCCGCCGCCGCGGCCTCCGGCAGAACAAGGCCGAGCGCCAGCACGGCATGCGTCATCGGGACGAGCGGGTCGGCGCCCGTCGCCTCAGGCTCCGCCGGTCGGATCCGGTCGACGCGTCGGCCGTTCAGACGCTGAAAGCGGTCGATGACCTGGCGCGCGGCCACGTCGTGCCCGCCCGCCGTCAGCGCGTCCACGGCCAGGCGCAGCATGTCCTCCGAGTCCGGACGAAACCCCAGCGCCGAAAGCGCGGCGCGCCCGGCAAGTTCGGCGTTCCCCTCCGCCAGCGCGGATTGCGCCCGCGCGACAAGGGCGTTCGCCGCAAGCGCGTCCGCCCGGCTTCGGACCTCGCCGAGCCAGGCGCCATGCTCCGGCCCCGCTTCGCGCAGTCCCGCCAGAAAGCCGCCCGGCGTCGCCGTGGCGCTGAGCTCCTCCGCGGCGGCGGCGGCCTGCGCTGGATCGCGAAGCCGGGCGAGGTCCGTCTGCATCGCACCGCCCGTCAGCATGACATGACCCTGCGCGGTCTCGATCGCGTCCGGTCCCAGGGCCGAGCGCAGGACATGCACCGCTTGGCGCAGGGCGCCGGCGCCCGTGCCTTCGCGCTCCGGCCACAAAAGCGAAATCAGGGCCCGACGCGGCGTCGGCCGCCCCTGATCCCAGATCAGGCGCGCCAGCAGCGCGTCCGCCCGCCGTCCCGACACGGCGACCAGCCGCTCCTCAGGATCGCGGACGAAGAGACCGCCGAAGCATGTCGCGCGCCAGGTCATGCCCGCAGGATGCCGCAAGTCCGCGACGGCTCCAACACAGCCCCGGAACGCTTTTGGAACGCGATGGGGCGCGCCATCGGGAACGGCGCCTGCGGTAGCCATGCGTCATCCACAGCAAGGGGAACGACAATGCACCAGGCCGCCGATTCCATGCCCGCCGCGATCGACGTCGAAGGCGTCTCGGTCAAAGGCGACACCTACGGCGACATGATCGCCGGCAAGCTCAAGCTCGCCAAGGGCTCGGACCTCGCGCCGGTCCTCGCCGGACTGCCGCACGATCACTGCCAGTGCCCGCATTGGGGCTACGTCATCGAAGGGGAGATCGAGGTGACGTATCAGAGCGGCGAAACCGAAACCGTCCGCGCAGGCGATCTGTATTACTGGCCGCCGGGACACGTCGTGCGCTTCACCGAGGACACCACCTATGTCGAGTTCAGCCCGGCCGAGGAGATGGCGCAGGTTCTTGCGCATGTGAAGTCCAAGATGGGGCTGACCGAATGACGCCGGGCATCGGCCTGCTGGTCCTCGACGACCTGGCGCGGCCCTGCGGAGACGGGCTGAAACCGGCGCTGCGCGCCGCCTTCCAGCGCGACGTCGCCGCCGCTTCCGCGTCTGAAACGACCGCGCGCCCGTTCGCCGTCCCGCGCGTCGACGCGCGGGACGGCGTCGAAGAAAATCATCCGGCCATCGAATCGAGAGTGCATCATGCCGAAAGTTGATCGCGCGACCGCGCCCCGCAGCGAACGACAGGCCTATCCGGGCAAGCTGGTCCACCGAACCGATGGCTGCTGGAAAACCCGGCTCGGCGATCCGCTGGGACTGACTCAGTTCGGCGTCGGCGAGGTGGAGCTCGCGCCGGGCAGCGCGACGGGCCTGCTGCACTACCATCACGGCGCCGACGAGATGATCTACGTCCTCGAGGGCGAAGTGACGCTGGTCGAGGAAGGGGGCGTCGAGGACGTCCTTCGCGCCGGCGATGCCGCCGGATGGAAAGCGGGCGCCACGGTCGGTCACACGATCGAAAACCGTTCCGACAAACCGGCGCGCCTGTTGGAGATCGGCGCGCGTCAGGCCGAAGACACGGCCATGTATGTGGGTCTCGACCTGATGTATCGGGCCCTGAACGGA
>JBCBYE010000560.1:0-3319 GCA_039816075.1 Pseudomonadota bacterium
GCGCGGGCTCTCGCCTGCTGCTGCCGCGCATGCGCGCGCTGGCCGAAGAGACGCAGGCCGCAGCGCTCGCCGGGCTGAGCGCCGAGGAGTTCGAGACCCTCGTCGCCCTGCTGTTGCGCGTGAAGGCCAACGTCTCGCCCGAGGCCCGCGCGGCCGCCGTCGCGACCGCTGAAGAGCCGCCTTCGGCGTCTCGGTCCGCGGGATAGGGCGGTGGCGTCGTCGCGCATTGGCCGCGTCTTCGCCGGCCTGCGGCGCGCCGTGACGCGACTGCTGCTGATGGGCGTGGGCCCGGTCGCGATCGCCGTCGTCGGCTATCATGTCTGGATGTCCAGCGGGCGGCACGTCACGACGGAAAACGCCTACGTCAAGGCCGACATCATCACAGTGGCGGCCGAGGTGTCGGGAACGGTCGTCCAGGTCGCGGTCGCCAACAACCAGCGCGTCGCCGAGGGCGATCTGCTGTTCCGCCTCGACCCGACGCGCTTCGAGATCGAGCGCGACAGCCGCGCCGCGGACCTCGCCGCCGCGCGGCTGCATGTGGAGGCGCTCAAGGCCCGCCACCGCACGTCCATGGCGCACCTGGAGGCGGCGATCCGCGACGGCAGGTTTCTGCGCGACGATCTGGAGCGGACGCGGGCGCTGGCGGAGGGCGGCGCGGTGTCCACCATACGCCTGCTCGCCGCCGAACGCGCCCTGGCGCAGGCGGAAAGCCGCTCCCGCCTCGCGGTCGAGGAGATCGACGAGGCGCTGGTCGAGCTGGCCGGCGACCCCGAAGGACCGGTCGACGCCCATCCCCAGGTGCGCCGGGCCCTCGCCGCCCTGCGCGAGGCCGAGCATGACCTCGCCGCCGCCACGGTGCGCGCGCCTGCGGACGCGTTCGCCACCAATGTGCGCCTGCAGGCGGGCGAATTCGTCGAGGACGGCGCCGCGGTCATGACCCTGGTCGATGCCGGGCGCTTCTGGATCGAGGCGAACCTGAAGGAAACCGACCTGACCCACCTGCGTGAGGGTCAGGCCGCGCTCTTCGAGGTCGACGCCTATCCCGGCCTGACCTGGCGCGCGACGCTGGCCAGCCTCGCCCCTGCGACGGGCGCCGAGTTCGCGCTGCTGCCGCCGCAGAACGCCTCGGGCAACTGGGTCAAGGTGGTGCAGCGCGTGCCCGTGACGCTGGAGATCGAGCCCACCCTCGATGCGCCGACGCTGCGCGCGGGCATGAGCGTCGCCGTTTCCATCGACACCGGATGGGTGCGCCCCACGCCGGCGCCGATCGCCGCCGCCGCCGCCTGGATCCGCGGCGAGACGCCGTGAGCGACGCCGCGCTCGTCGCCGGCGCCCCGGCCGCGGTCGGCCCCTCGGCGCTGCGCCAGGGCCTGCTGCTCGGCACGCTGACCTTCGTGACCATGCTCTATGCGATGACGGTGACCATCGCGAACGTCTCGCTGCCGCAGATGCAGGGCTCGCTGTCCTCCACGCCCGACCAGATCGCCTGGATCGTCACCTTCAACATCGTCGCGACCGCGGTGGTGACGCCGATCGCCGGCTGGCTTGCGGCCTGGCTCGGTCGGCGGCGGCTGATGGTCTGGGGCATCCTGGGCTTCGGCGCGGCCTCGGTCGCGTGCGGGCTCGCGACGTCGGTGCCCGAGCTGGTCGCCTACCGCATCGCCCAGGGCGCCTTCGGCGCGCCGCTCGTGCCGCTCTGCCAGGCCATCGTGATCGAGGCCTTTCCCGAGGAGAAGCGCCAGAAGATGATGTCGATCTGGGGCACGGGCGTGATCCTTGGGCCGATCATCGCCCCCGCCCTCGGCGGCGTGCTGTCCGAGGCCTATGGCTGGCGCTGGGTGTTCTTCATGCTGGTGCCCTTCACCGCCGTGGCCCTGGCCGGCGTGCTGACGATGATCCCCCGCAGCGACGAGACGCGCGACGCGAAGCTGGACTGGACCGGCTTCTGCGCCCTCGCCGTGGCGATCACGGCGCTGCAGCTGGCGCTCGACCGGGGCGAGCGCGCGGGCTGGCTCGCGTCGTCGGAGATCCTGATCTACCTCGCCGCATGCCTCTCGGCGCTCTGGATCTTCGGGGTGCGCAACGCGATCTCGCGCACGCCGTTCCTGAACCCCGCGCTGCTGCGCGACCGCAACTTCGTCGTGGGCATCGTGCTGATCTTCATCTTCGGGATGCTGAACTTCACGCCGATCACCCTGCTGCCGACGCTGCTGCAGACGGTGTCGGGCTTTCCCGACAGCATCATCGGCCAGATCCTGTCGGCGCGCGGGGCGGGCACGCTGGTCGGCTTCTCGGCGATGTTCCTGGCCGGCGGCCTCGATCCGCGCATCCCGATGATGATCGGACTGGTCCTGCAGGCCTGGTCGGGCTGGCTGATGGCGGGCTTCAGCGTCGACGTCTCCATCGGCCAGGTGCTGTGGGCGTCGGCGCTGCAGGGGCTGGGCGTCGGGTTGATGTGGATCCCGCTCAGCGTGGTCACCTTCGCGACGCTGCCCAAGGCGATGGTTCCGGACGGCACCGCGATCTTTCATCTGCTGCGCAACATGGGCAGCTCGATCTTCATATCGATCACCGTGGCGCTGGTGATCCGGCAGTCCGCGGTGAACCGCGCCGAGCTGACCGCCGCGGTGACGCCGTTCCGCGAGGCGTTCGAGCAGCCCGGCATCGACGCGGCGCTCGATCTGGGCGATCCCGCCTCGATGGGCCGCATCGCCGGAGAGATCGGGCGTCAGGCGACCATGATCGGCTACATCAACGCGTTCCTCTTCTTCGCGATCTGCGCCGCCGCGGCGGCGCCGCTGGTGCTGATGGTGCGCACGCGCCGCGGCTAGCGCGCAGGCGCAGGCGCCGGCGCCGGCGTCGGCGTCGGCGGCCCCGAAGTCATGGGCGAGGGTCTCCTTCGCCGAAAGCACCTCCGCCTGGACAAGGGCCGGAGCGCAGGAAACGGGCTGCGCGCCGTCCCGGCCGGCGATATGCGGGACGACGCGAAACCAGCCGTCGGAGGGCGCCCCATGAACCCGCAAGCTTCGAACCCGAACGCCCGGACGCAGATCGTCGGCGACATCGATTGGAGCGCCGTCGCCGCAGACCTGGACGAGCACGGCCACGGCGATCTCGGCCCCCTCCTGACGACCAGGGAGGCGGAGCGTCTGGCCGAGGACTTTGATCGGACGGACCTCTACCGCAGCCATATCCGAATGCAGCGGCACGGCTTCGGCCAGGGCGAATACAAGTACTTCGCCGATCCCCTGCCGTCGCGGATCGCGGATCTGCGGGCGCGCCTCTACCCCGGTCTCGCCGGCATCGCCAACGCCTGGGA
>JBCBYE010000347.1:0-5218 GCA_039816075.1 Pseudomonadota bacterium
CCTGGCCGCCGCGCTGATGCTGGCCCCCGCCGCGCCCGTCGTCGCGCAGCCCGCCGGCGCGCCCGTCAGCTTCGCCGAACTGGCCGAAAGCCTGAGCCCTGCGGTGGTGAACATCTCCACCACCTCCTCCGTCGCCGCGCCGTCGCGCCCCAACGGGCCGCGCCTGCCCGAAAACTCGCCGTTCCGAGAGCTGTTCCCCGACCTTTTCGACGGTCAGCCGGGACAGCGCGCTCCGGCGCGCCCGCGTTCCTCGCTCGGCTCGGGCTTCGTGATCTCGGCAGACGGCTACATCGTCACCAACAACCACGTCATCGACGGCGCCGACGAGATCAAGGCGAACTTCGCCGACGGCTCCTCGCTCGACGCGGTGCTGATCGGCACCGACCCCAAAACCGACATCGCGCTGCTCAAGGTCTCGCCGGACGAGGATCTCACCTTCGTGCCCTTCGGCGACAGCGACGCGGCGCGCGTGGGCGACTGGGTGATGGCCATCGGCAACCCGTTCGGCCTGGGCGGCTCGGTCTCGGCCGGCATCATCTCGGCGCGCAACCGGGACATCAACGCCGGGCCCTACGACGACTTCATCCAGACCGACGCGGCCATCAACCGCGGCAATTCGGGCGGCCCGCTGTTCAACATGGCGGGCGAGGTCGTGGGCGTGAACACCGCGATCATCTCGCCCTCGGGCGGCTCCATCGGCATCGGCTTTTCGGTGCCCGCCAACATCGCCGAGAACGTGGTGGCGCAGCTGCAGCAGTTCGGCCAGACCCGGCGCGGCTGGCTGGGCGTGCAGATCCAGCAGGTCACGGACGAGCTGGCCGAGAGCCTGGGCCTCAATCAGGCCCGCGGCGCGCTGGTCGCCAGCCTGGTGGAGGACGGACCGGCCGAAGCCGGCGACATCGAGCAGGGCGACGTGATCCTTCGCTTCGACGGCCGCCGCGTGCAGACCATGCGCGATCTTCCGCGCATGGTGGCCGAGACCGAGGTCGGCAAGGCCGTCGACGTCGTGGTCTGGCGCAAAGGGGAGCGGGTGACCCTGGCGGTCGAGCTCGGCCTGCTGGAGGAGGAGGCTCCCGTGGTCAACGCCTCCGCCGAGCCGCCGGCCCAAGCGGAGGAGCCCTCGGCCCAGACGCTCGGCATGACCTTGCAGGAGCTGACGGGCCCGCGCCGCGAGGCGGCCGGCATCGCCGCGGACGTGGAGGGCGTGCTGATCGAGGAGCTCGACCCCTCCGGCCCCGCCGCCGCCAAGAACCTGCGCCCCGGCGACGTGATCGTCGAGGTCGGCCAGGAGGCCGTCGCCGTGCCCGCCGACGTGCTGGAAAAGGTGGAGATGGCGCGCGAAAACGGCCGCAAGTCCGTGCTGATGCTGGTCAATTCCAACGGCGGCCTGCGCTTCATCGCGGTGGCGCTCGACGAGTGATGTTTCGGAGGGGCGCGGCGGGATCGTCCTGCCGCGCCTCGGGTCGAAGGTGTTGGGCGGCGTCCGAGGGCGCCGCCCTTTTGGTTGGCGTTCCGCCTTGATCCGGCAGGGCGCGCTCCCGCCCGTCGGGGCGCTCGGCGTCGCCTCGACCCCTCCCGTTGGGCCGAGCCCGCGCGGCGCGGCCGCTGCGCGTCCTGTCGCCGCGCGGGAGATCGCGCGCCGGCCGGTTGCAGGCGCGGGATCGGCGGGCATGAGCAGAGGCGGGTTGGATCCGCTTCCAAGCCGCCGAGGTCGTCGCGTCGACCGATGGCTGAGGCTCCGCCGAAGCGGCGCGGCCGGCGGGCGCGAAGGGCGGCTGGGAAACGGTCGGGTCGCGTCCGATCGAACCTGACGACGCCGCCACGAACGACGCGTGTCGGCGGCGAGCCGCAAGCCTGCGACGTCCGAGCGCGGCGCGCGTCCTGCACCGCGCATGTCGTTTTCCGGTCCCGAGCGCCCTTTGCGATCTCGCGGCGATGGCACGCGTTTCGACGTCCGAGCGGCCGCGTCGTCTCAGGCGTCTCCGGTTTCGGCCGACGACTCCGCGCCGCGCCGCGCCGACTCATCGATCGCGTCGGCCGGAGCCCGGCGCGGTCGATCCCGACGCGCTCGCGTCGTCGCCGCTCCCAAGGACCCGAGGCGCCGTCTCGCCCCGGACTTGATCCGGGGCCGCCTGAGGGCGGAGCCGGGCGCCGCCATGCCTCAATGAAAATCGCGGCTCGCGAAGATGCGCTTGGCCTGGCTGCGCGGATGGGTGGAGGCGCCGCCGGTCGCCACGGGCGGCGCGGCGGGCGGCGCCGCCGGTTGCGTCTGGGGCGGCGTCTGAGTCTGCGCCGGCGGGCCGCCGCGCCGGCCCTTGCCGCGGCCGCCCGGGCGGCTCTCGTCAACCGGGCGCTTGACCTCGTCCGTCGGGCCCATCGGGTCGGGCATCGCCCGCCCGCCGCGCGCCAGGTCGTCCAGCAGGGGCGAGAGATCCTCGATCCGCTCGGCCACCACATGCACCACCTGGCCGTCGCGCTGGATCGGGCCGGTCACGCGCAGCAGGCGCCCGGCGATGACCTCGCGCCGGAACCGCTCGTAGACCTTCTGCCACACGACGATGTTCACCACGCCGGTCTCATCCTCCAGCGTCACGAAGATCACGCCCTTGGCCGAGCCCGGCCGCTGCCGCACCACCACCAGCCCGGCGACGCAGACCCGCGCCTTTTCGGGCGGCCGGTCCAGCAGCGCGGCGGGCAGGCAGGCGGGCGGCAGCGGCCAGGCCCCCTTGGCGGAGCGGGCCCAGCGCGGCGACGTGCCGGGCGGCGGCGGGGCGGGGAGGATCGGCGCGGGGGCGTTCGACGGCGGCGCCTGGCCCGGCGCGCGCCCCCGTTCCCAGCCCTTGCGCGAACCGCCGAGCCCCGCCGAGGGCTGCGCGTTCGGCGCCTTGGTCCCGCGCGGATCGCCGGGCGCGCGGGCCTTGGGTTCGGGGAAGGGATCGGGCGCGGGGGAGGCCGGCGTCCCGGGGATCGGCCGCGGCGCCCGCCCTTCGGCGCGCGCCCTCAGCGCTTCCTTGCGCCGCGCGCTCTCAAGGCTCGTCTCCCCGCGGAAATGCGCGGCGCCGGCGGAGCCGGAGGGCGGGGGGAAGGCGGAGCGGGGCATGGCAGGAACATAAAGCGAACATGCCGGCGCGGCAACCCGCGCCCCGCTGCGCGCCGTCTAAAGGTCGCGACGGGTCAGCGCCTCGCTCAGCGCCTCTCCGAACGCCAGTCCCCGCGCGCGGATCACCACGTCGATGCTCGACATCAACGCCTCGACATAGCGCGACGACGCCGGCGTCCGCGACGCCTCGCGCATCTCTTCGAGCGCGGCCATGTCGATGTCGCGATAGGCGTAGGCCAGGCCGGCCTCCAGGATCGGCTCGAGCTGGGAGCGCAGCGGCGCCTCCATCTCGGCCAGCACGCGCGCGATCTGGTCGTCGGTCAGCGTCTGCGGACCGCTCACGCCGGCGCGCCGGCCGACGATCACGGCGTAGGAGGTGTTCAGGGTCAGCCGGGTCATGAAGTTCAGCAGATCCTGCGCCTCGATCAGCTCGCGATAGAGGCGAAGACGCGGCGCGTGATCGTCGCGCGCGATCAGTCCGAGGCCGATGGGAACGCGCTCCTGCAGCGGCGTCTCGGCGGCCTCCATCTGCGCTTCGGCGATCCGGCGGCCGATGGGCGTGGCGAGCCAGTCCAGCAGTTCGTCGACGTCGGACTGCGCGACCCGCTCGGCGACCCGATCGATCATGTCGGTCAGCATCGGTTCGGCGTCGAAGACGCGGCGCGCGATATCGGCGTACTGCGCCTCGGTCATCCCCGGCGGCAGGCCGCCCTGGCGCGCGCCCAGAACCACGCCGTCGGCGTAGCCCTCCAAGGCCGAGGTCACGCCGCCGACCTCGAAAAGATCCGCGACGTCGCTGCGATCCGCGCCCTGGGCAGCGCCGCCTGAGGCGGCGGCGAGCGCGAGCAGCGCGGCGGCGGCGAAGGTCTTCAGCATGTCCAAGGCTCCCTGACCGACATCGCCGTGAAGCCTAACCGACGCCGCGGCCCGGCCAAGACCCGAAATGATCCTAAAGGTCGCGCGCGCCCGTGGCCGACATCATCTCCGCCCCGAAGGCCTGGGCGCGGGACACCAGCGATGCCTCCAGCCCCGCCATGAGCGCGCCGAAGAAGCTGCGCCCGGCGGGCGTTTCGACCATGCCCGCATAGGCGTCGAGGTCCTCGACCGACACGTCGCGATAGGCGTGGACCATGGACAGCATCATCGATTCGACTGCCTGCGCGCGCATCAGCGGCTCCATCCGCCGCACGATGGCCAGCAGCTGCGCGTCGCTGGGGGCGATGGGCATCTGCTCGGACCCCGCGATGCCCGACAGCATGGCATAGGTCATGTTCAGGCCCATCGCCACGGCCAGATCCTCGGCCGCGAGCCCGTCGAGGATGCGTCGATAGAGGCCGACGCGCGGATCGTCCTCGGCCTGCAGGCGGCGCAGAAGGTCGGGCGCCAGGCGGCTCAGCTCCTCGGGCGGGATCTCGGCCGCGCGCACTTCGGCCTCGACCAGCCGCCGGGCGGTTTCGCTGTCGTACCAGTCCAGCATCTGCGCGGCGTCGGCCTCCTGCAGCCGCGCGACCAGATGGGCCTCCAGCTCGGCCATGATCGCGTCGGCGTCGAAATGGCGGGCGGCGAGCGCGGGCAGGTTGCGCTCCGCCGCGTCGGGCAGGGCGCCGGAGGGCTGCGCGGTCAGGGCGGCGACGTTGCGCTCCAGCTGCTCGCCGATCAGGTCGCTGCGCGAGGCCTCCATCAGCGCGCGCACGGTCGTCGGCTCCGCCGCCCAGGCGGGCAGGGCGGCGGCGAACAGCGCGGCGGCGACGAGGATCAGGCGGCGCAAGACGGGTCTCCCATGGGGCGCGAGGCGAAAACCCGTGGTTAGCAGCGTCGGCGTCGGCTGTCAGCGGGGGCCGGGAAGCGCGGCGGTCACGGTGCGGCGCCGCTGCATCAGGGCCGTGAGCGGCCGCGAAGCGCGACGCGGCCTCAAGAGGCGCCGTCGGGGGCCGCGGCGACGGAGGGCGCCGGCGCGGCGGCGTCCGGCCCGTCGAAGCCCGGCGTCAGCAGCGGACGCAGCAGTTCCACCGGATGGGCGCGCAGGCTCAGGCGCATGGCCACGTAGTCCTCCACCACCGCCTCCCCCAGGCTGAGGGCGGGCAGATGCACCGAGGGCATCGTGGAGCCTTCGGTGCA
>JBCBYE010000180.1:0-7601 GCA_039816075.1 Pseudomonadota bacterium
CAGATCATCACCCGCGCCTCAGCGCTCATATGGGTGATCGGGCGCGGCGCATGCCGGGTGGCCGTCGCCGCGAACTCCGCGGCGCAGGCGCGGCGTCGGTGAGGGGGACGCCGGCGGAGCTCGCCGCCGAAATGGCCGCCTGCCGCGCCTGCGCCGCGGAGTTCGCGGCGACGGCCACCCGGCATGCGCCGCGCCCGATCACCCATATGAGCGCTGAGGCGCGGGTGATGATCTGCAGCCAGGCGCCGGGCGCGCGGGCCCATGCCTCGGGTCTGTTCTTCGACGATCCTTCGGGGGACCGGCTGCGCGACTGGCTGGGCGTGGATCGGGACACGTTCTATGCGCCCGGCCGCTTCGCGATCCTGCCCATGGCGGCATGCTTTCCGGGCTACGACGCCAAGGGCTCCGACCTGCCGCCGCCTCGACGCTGCGCAGCTTTGTGGCGGGCGCGGGCGTTGGCGGCGATGCCGCGGGCGGAGCTGACGCTGCTGATCGGCGGCTATGCGCAGTCGTGGCATCTGGGCGGGCGCGCCGGCGTGACGGAACGGGTGCGCGCCTGGCGCGACCATCTGCCCGCCGCCCTGCCTTTGCCCCATCCCAGCTGGAGAAACACCGCGTGGCTGAAGCGCAACCCGTGGTTCGAGGAGGAGGTGCTGCCATGGCTTCGCGCGCGCATCGCGGCGCTGCTGGCCTGATGCTGGCGGGCCTGCTCGGGCTGGCCGCCTGCGGCGCGTCGCCGGAGGCGGAGGCGCCGGCGCTGACGGCCGATCAGGCCCTGATCGCGGGGGTGGAGGGGCCGCTGGCGCTGTCGCGCTGGACGCCGGACGGGCCGCCGCGCGCCGTCCTTCTCGCCCTGCATGGCTATGGGGAATACGCGCCCACGGCCTTCGAGGAGGCGGCGACGTCCTGGGCCGAGGGCGGCGTCCTGGTCTACGCCTACGATCAGCGCGGCTTCGGCCGCAATCCGTCGAACCGCCGTTGGGCAGGGGCGGAGGCGATGATCGCCGATGCCGCCGCCGCCGCCGCCGATGCGGCGGGGCGGCATCCTGACCTGCCGCTCTTCGTCGCCGGGGTGTCCATGGGGGGCGCCGTGGCGCTGAGCGCGGCGGGGGAGGACCGGTTGCCGCCGGCGACGCGCGGTCTGATCCTGCTGGCGCCGGCGCTCTGGGGCGGGGACAGCCTGAGCCCGCTCTACCGCGCGTCGGCCTGGCTGGCGGCGAAGCTGACGCCGGACACGCGGTTTTCGGCCCGATCCTCGCCGGTGCGCATCCGACCGACCGACAACTGGGACATGCTGCGCCGCGTCTCCGCCGATCCGCTGCGCTTCGCCAATCCGTCGCCGCGGGAGTTCCAGGGCCTGATCCGGCTTATGGACCGGGCGGTGGAGGCGGCGCCGACGGCGCGGCTCGATACGCTGACGGTGATCGGCGAGAAGGACGAGGTGATCCCGCCGCAAAGCGTGCGCGCGGCGCATGACCGCCTGCCCGAGCCCAAGACCTTCGCCTATGTCCCCACCGCGTGGCACATGCTGCTGCGGGATCTGGAGGCGGAAACGGTGCACGATCTGGTGCTGAACTGGATGCTGGAGCGGGCGGAATGAGCGAGGAAACCCCGCTGGACCGGGCCTTGCGCGAAAGCGGCGGCGACGCCGCGGCCGGGCGGGCGGTGGACGTGCTGCTCAGCTCCACGCTGCTGGTCTGGCTGGAGGGGCCGGCCGAGGACGGGCCGCCCAAGCCGCGCATGCTGCCGTTGGAGGCCGGGCCGACCGCCGTCGCCTTCGATGCGGAGGCCCGGCTGGCCGAATTCGCCGGGGGGCCCGCCGACTATGCGGAGATGCCGGGCCGTCTGCTGGTGCGTCTGCTGGCGGAGGGGGGCGCCAACCTCGCCGTCAATCCCGGCGTGTCGGAGTGGGAGGTGTTCCACGAGACGGCGGCGCTGACCTGGATGGTGGAGGCGACCGGCGCCCAGGCGGCGGAGGCCGCGGCGAGCGGCGCGCTGGCCCCGCCGGCCGGGGCGGGCGAGGCCCTGGTGCAGGCGCTCGACGCCAAGCTGGCGGCCCTGGGCCCCGCGCTGGCGGAGGCCTGGCTGGCGGAGCGGCGCACGGGCGAGATCGCCTCCCCCCTTCTGGTGGCGCGGGAGCGTGGCGCCTGGGGCGACGGCGAGGCGGGCGACCGCCACCGCGCCGCGCTCGCCGCCGCGCTGGGCGAGACGGCGCGGCTGGCGGCGCCGGACGCGCTGCCGCTGGAGGTGGCGTTCGCCGTGGAGGGCGACGCCATCCTCGCCTCCGCCCGGCGGCTGGGGCTGGGCTTCGCGCTGCCGGAGCCGGACGCGCCCGGCGGCCCGACGGCGCCCGGGATGGATCCGGACGCGCCGCCGAAGCTGCGCTGAGCGGGGGCCTTCGGCACGCAGCGCCCGGTGCGGCGCCCCGCCGACCCTGGTTCGCCGTCAGTGCACGGGCCGCGACAGCCGGATCGGGCCGCGGGCCGCCAGCGCGTCCACGGCGCGGCCGCCCTGGGTCACATGGATCAGGCCGTCGCGCTGCAGGCGAGCCGCCACCTCGCGCACCTTGGGCATCAGCGGGCGCCAGTCGGAGGGGTGCAGGCGGCGCGCCGCCTCCGACGGGCAGAAGGTCGCGCCGGGGCGGCGCGCCTTGGCGATGGCGATCAGGACGTCGGCGATCTCTTGGGCGGCGCTGGGGGCGGCGGCGTCGCGTTCGTCCAGAGAGCAGGCGGTTGGGGTCATTGATTCCGTCCTCCCTAGTGAATTGCACCCTACCACGCTCAACCTGAGCGAACACAGACCCGCGCCGCTCGGCCGCAGGGCGCGGCAAGCCGCCCGAAACCATTGCCATCGGGAGCTTCGCCGCTAGGCTCCCCTGCAACGATCCCCCACCACGGGCGTCGGGCGAATCCGCTCGGCCGCCCGCGGCCCCCCGGATCCGCGCGAAATTGCCGGCGCCGCCCCACCCCCTCGGCGGCGGACGCCCCAGACACGATGGAGACGCCGCCATGAAGTTCGGTCTCGCTCAGCCCGCCCTGCGCAAGGAAGACGTCCGGTTCCTCACCGGGGACGGCGTCTACGTCGACGACAACTCGCCTGAGGGCGCGGCGCATGCGTTCTTCCTGCGCTCCCCGCTCGCCCATGGCCGCATCTCCTCCATCGATGCCGAGGCCGCGCGCCAGGCGCCCGGCGTGATCGGCGTCCTCACGGGGCCGGAGCTGTCGGCGCGCATCGACAACTCGCTCGACGCGGCGGTGGTCAAGAACCGCGACGGGTCCAACGGCGCCTCTCCCCGGCGACCGGCCCTGGCGGACGAGACGGTGATGTTCGTGGGCGAGGCGGTGGCCGTCGTGGTCGCCGAAACGCTCGACCAGGCGCGCGACGCGGCCGAGCTGATCGAGGTCGACTACGACGAGCTGCCGGCCGCCTACACCACCGCGAATGCCGAGAACGAACCGGAAATGTTCCCGGAGGTCGCGCCCAAGAACGTCGCCTTCGACTGGGCCACCGGCGACGAGGACGCCACCAAGGCCGCCTTCGACGGCGCCGCCCACGTGGTGGAGCTGCCGCTGGTCAACAACCGCGTCATCACCGTGTCGATGGAGCCGCGCGCCTGCTTCGCCCATTGGGACGGGGAGCGCATGCATTTCGAGTACAACGGTCAGGGCGTCTGGGGTCTGAAGGCGGTAATCTCGCAGAAGCTGGGCCTGAAGCCCGAGCAGGTGCGCGTGACCACGCCCGACGTGGGCGGCGGCTTCGGCATGAAGAACTTCCCGTATCCCGAGCATCTGGCGGTGGCCGAGGCGGCCCGCGCCTTCGACCGGCCGGTGCGCTGGATCTCGGAGCGGACCGAGGCGATGCTGACAGACAACATGGGCCGCGACCACGTCACCGTGGGCCGCGCCGCCTTCGACGCCGATCACAAGCTGCTGGCGATCCACTTCAGCATCGTGGCGGGTATGGGCGCCTACAACTCCGCCTTCGCGCAGAACATCCCCTCGACCCTCGCGCGCTTCGTCCTGCCGAGCGTCTACGACGTCCAGACCTTCTTCTTCGAGTGCAAGGGCGTCTTCACCAACACCGCCCCGGTCGACGCCTATCGCGGCGCCGGCCGGCCGGAGGCCATCTACCAGATGGACCGACTGATGGACTGGGCCGCGCGGGAGCTGGGCGTCGACGGCGTGGAGCTGCGCCGCAAGAACTTCATCACGCCCGAGCAGATCCCCTACACCTCGGCGGTGGGCGAAATCTACGACTCCGGCAACTTCTCCCACGTGCTCGACCGCGCGCTGACGGAAGCCGATTGGGACGGCTTCGAGGTCCGCAAGGGCGAGAGCGCGGATCGCGGCCTGCTCAGGGGCCGGGGCCTGTGCTACTATATCGAGTCCATTCTCGGCGCGCCGAACGAGACCGCCAAGATCGAGTTCGCCGAGGACGGGATGGTGAACCTCTACGTGGGCACCATGTCCAACGGTCAGGGCCACGAGACTGTTTTCGCCCAGTTCCTGCATGAGCGGGCGGGCATCCCGTTCGAAAAGATCCGCATGATCCAGGGCGACAGCGACCTGATCCCCCAGGGCGGCGGCACCGGCGGCTCCCGCTCGGTCACCACGCAGGGCACGGCGATCAACGGGGCGGCGGACGAGACGATACGCAAGTTCCGCCCCCTGGCCGAGGAGGAGCTGGAGGCCGCGGCGGCCGACATCAACTTCGACGGCGGCGAGTTCCGCGTGGCCGGCACCGACAAGGCCGTCGGCCTGATGGACCTGGCCGAAACCGCCCGGCGCAAGGCGATGACCGATCTGCTGGTCACCGAGCTGGAGACCACGCTGCCCGGCCGCAGCTTTCCCAACGGCTGTCACATCGCCGAGGTGGAGGTCGATCCCGAGACGGGCGAAACCAAGGTGGTCAAATACACCGTGGTCGACGATTTCGGCGTGCTGATGAACCCGATGCTGGCCGAGGGCCAGGTGCATGGCGGCGTCGTGCAGGGCATCGGCCAGGCCATCACCGAGCACGTGGTCTACGACCAGGACGGCCAGCTGCTGACCGCCACCTTCATGGACTACGCCATTCCCCGCGCCGGCGACACGCCGTGGATCCCGTTCCACCATGAGGGGTCGCCGTCCTCGGCCAACGACATCGGCATGAAGGGCTGCGGCGAGGCGGGCACGGTCGGCGCGCTGGCCGCCATCGCCAATGCCGGTCTGGACGCGCTGGCCCCGGCGGGCGTGCGCCATGTGGACATGCCGCTGACGCCGCAGCGCGTCTGGTCCTGGCTGGAGAGCGCCAAGCAGGCGGCGGAGTGAGTTCCGCTTGGTCTTCGGGTTTCTGAAACGGCTGACCGGCGGGGGCGACGACGCCTCCGCCGGCGGCGCATCGAACGGCGGGCGCACCCGCTTTCAGGGCCGGCTCGAGATCGACCGCCCCACCTATGCCATCGGCGACGTGCACGGCCGCTTCGACCTGATGGAGGCGTTGCTGACCCGCATCGGCGACGACATCGCCGCAAGGGGGCTGGAGGCGCCGCGCATCGTCTTCATGGGCGACTACGTGGACCGCGGCGAGCAGAGCGCCGAGGTGCTGGCGCGTCTGACCGCCCTGCTGGACGAGGGTCATGCCGGGGCGGAGGTGATCGCCCTGCGCGGCAACCACGAACAGATGATGCTGGATTTCATCGAGCAGCCGGCCGATGCCGGTCCCCGCTGGATCCGCAACGGCGGGCTGCAGACGCTGGCCAGCTATGGCGTCGGCGGCGTGCAGCTGACCGCCGAGGGCGAGGCGCTGGAGCCGGCGGCCGCGGCGCTGGATGCCGCGCTGGGTGCCTCCCGCGCCACGGTCGAGGGGCTCGACGTGTGGCACAGGTTCGGCACGGTGATCTTCGCCCATGCAGGTGGAGATCCGGACACGCCGCCGGAGCTGCAATCGGACCGCACGCTGACCTGGGGCACGCCGCGCTTCTTTCAGTTCGCGCGCGACGACGGGCTGTGGACTGTCTACGGCCACTACATCGTCGATGAGGCCCATGCCGCGCAGGGCCGCATCGCCGTGGACACGGGGGCCTTCCATTCCGGCGTTCTAAGCGCCGCGCGCCTGTTGCCGGGCGAGGCGGGGGCCGAGGCCGATCTGGCGTTCCTGACGACCGAGGACTGAGCGCAGGTCCGCCGGTCGGATGGACAGGCGGCGGATCGCCCGAAGGCAGGCCGGCAGGGGCGGCGACGAAAAAGGCCGGCGCGTGCGCCGGCCTCTCTCACGCCCGGGCCAGGGACAACGTCAGCCGCCGGCCGCGTTGGTCAGCGAGGTCGCCTGGCTGATCAGGTTCGGCACCAGCTGGTTCACGACCCGCGCCCAGGCGGTGATCGGCTGTTCGGCGACGAAGACGATGTCGTTCGGCCGCATCTCGAACATCGTGGCCGTGGTCAGGTTGGCCATGTTCGCGGCGTTCAGGTGATAGGCCGTCACGGCCCCCACCGGCGCGCCGTTCACGCCCTGCCGCAACACGTAGATCTCGCCGTAATCGGCGCTGAAGATCGTGATGCCGTTCTGGTTCTCCTCGAACAGAACGTCGGCGAGGTTCGACCGCGATTCGAACGGCAGCGCCGTGCGGCGGGGGGCGCGGACCTCGCCCGTCACGTAAACGTAGTCGCGGGCGACGGCGCCGAGGCGCACGCGATCCTGGAACGCGGCGCGGGCGTCGGCGTTGGCGGCGCGGATCTCCGTCTGGCGCTGCAGGTTGAAGGTCGCGGTCTGCACGCGCATCTGGTTGATCTGCTGGCGCAGCTGGGCCTTCTGCAGCTCGAACTGGGCGACGGTCACGCCGAAACGGATCTCGTCGATGTCGGCCTGGCGCTGGCGGAAGGCGAATTCCCGCTCCCGCAGCTCCGCGTCGCGCAGTCGCAGCTGCTCCTCGAAGAAGGCGCGGGCCTGCGTCACGTCGTAGTCGGCATCCACGAAGATGGCGTCGCCATCGCGCAGCAGCACGTCGTTCAGGCCGCCATCGGCGTAGATCGCGGTCAGCGGCGCTTCGAACACCTCGCCGTCGCGGAACAGGCGCACGATGGCGTAGTCGAGATCCGGCGCGCGAACGCCGCCGGCGATCTGCAGGGCCGAGGACAGGAACAGCGGCTTGAGCGAGATAGGCTGCACGTTGGGCTGCTGCACCGCGCCGCCGACGGAGACGGTCTGCGAGCGGAACTCCGCCACCTCGAGGCTGAAGGACGGATCGAGACGCTGGGCGACGAGGGCCTGGAAGATCTCCGCCTCCGCATCCTCCAGCGTCAGGCCGGAGACGGCGATGCGGCCCACGTCGGGAATGGCGATCGCGCCGTCGTCCTGCACGATGTAGCCCTGGCGCGAGGATTGGGCCGACAACAGCGTCGGCACGTCGTCCAGCGTCGCGCCGGCGGTATTGGTGCTGAGCAGCAGAACGTCCGAAACTCCGATGCGATAGGGCGCCGGCTCGGACGGCGGGGGCAGGTTCACGGCGACGGCCGCGCGCCGCTCCGCCTCCGTCGCGGCCGGGGGCAGGGCGCCGGCCGCCTCGGCCGCGTCGGCGGGGCCGCCGCTGACGTCCGGGCTGGGAATGTCCGGGATGCGCGCGC
>JBCBYE010000060.1:0-12153 GCA_039816075.1 Pseudomonadota bacterium
CGGACCGCAAGCCGGCCCGCAACGTGCACGGCGACTACAGCGCCGACGGCGCGGACTCGCGGCTGATCGACATCCTGGGCGAGGCGCGGGCGGCGGAGTGGCGCGCAGGCGGCTGCGCCTTCGTCAACGTCTGGCGGCCGGTGGAGGCGCCGATCAACAGCGCGCCCCTGGGCTTCGTGCGCCCGTCGAGCGTGGCGGCGGAGGACTGGGTTCCGATCGATCTGATCTATCCGGACCGGCGCGGGCGCATCCTGGGACTGGCGGCGAACCCGGCGCACGAATGGCTCTACCGGTCCTGGATGACCCCGGACGAGGTGGCGATCTTCAACATCCACGACAATCGCGGCCGACCCTCCGTCGCCCACAGCGCGCTGGACCGGGTCGAGGATCCGACCGTGACCACGATCCGCAAAAGCCTCGAGAGCCGCACGCTGGTGCGCTGGTGAGCCGAAGGACCGAAGCCGTGCCGGACGACGCGCCCGCCGAGGCGTTCCCGAGCCTCAATCGCGCCTATGACGCGGTCTTCAAGCCGGGGCGGCTGAGCCTGGGGCTCGTCGCGCCGCTGGAGGCCTATGCGGTCGGCGCCGCGCCGACCCTGGCGCGGCATGTCGAGACGGCGGGCCTGGCGGACCGGCTGGGCTTCGCGGCGCTGTGGCTGCGCGACGTGCCTTTCGACGTGCCGTCCTTCGGCGATCCGGGGCAGTTGTTCGATCCGTTCGTCTACATGGGCCTGCTCGCCGCGACGACGGAGCGGATCGCGCTGGGCGCCGCCAGCATCATCCTGCCCCTGCGCCATCCCGCCCATGCGGCCAAGGCGGCGGCGACGGCGGACGTGCTGTCGGGCGGGCGCCTGCTGCTCGGCGTCGCCTCCGGCGACCGGCCGGAGGAGTATCCGGCGCTGAACATGAGCTTCGACGACCGCGGGGCGCGATTCCGCGACAGCTTCGCCTATATCCGCGCCATGGCCGAAACGCGCCCGCGCCATGCCGGGGCCCAGGGCGCGCTGAGCGGCGACCTCGACATGCTGCCCAAGCCGACG
This sequence comes from Pseudomonadota bacterium, assembly GCA_039816075.1. Lineage (GTDB taxonomy): Bacteria > Pseudomonadota > Alphaproteobacteria > Rhodobacterales > Rhodobacteraceae > Albimonas. The sequence goes on from JBCBYE010000060.1 coordinate 1,040, forward strand.
GGGCCGCGGCTGCCGATGCTGATCACCGGGGGCAGCCGGCAGTCGCCCGACTGGGTCGCGCGGCACGGCGACGGCTGGATCACCTATCCGCGCGCCGCCGCCGCCCAGGGTCAGGTGGTCGCCGACTACCGGGGCCGCACCCGGGCGGCGGGCGAGCCGGCCAAGCCCGTCATGCAGTCGCTCTATGTCGATCTGCTGGCCCATGACGACGACGCGCCGCAGCCGATCCATCTCGGCTTCCGCTCCGGCCCCGCCTTCCTGCGCGGCTACCTGCGCGAGGTGGAGGCGCTGGGCATCAACCACGTGGCGCTGAACCTGCGGTTCAACGCGGCGCCCATCGACGAAACGCTGCGGCGGCTCGCGGACGCGCTGCTGCCCGACTTCTCCTGATCCAGGGACCCTTCGCCATGACCAAGACCATCCTCATCACCGGCGCCACCGACGGCATCGGTCTGCTGACCGCCAAGAAGCTGGCCGCCGCCGGCCACGCCGTTCTTCTGCATGGGCGCGGCGAGGCCAAGCTCGCCGCCGCCGCGGAGGAGGTCGGGACCGTGGCGGGAACCTACGCCGCCGACCTGTCCGACCTCGCGGCGGTGGAGGGGCTGGCGGAGGCGGTGCGCGCCGACCATCCGCGCCTCGACGTGCTCATCAACAACGCCGGCGTGCTGAAGGCGCCCGCGACGGTGCTGGCGAACGGGCTCGACCTGCGTTTCGTGGTCAACGCCTTCGCGCCCTACCTGCTGACCCGTCGCCTGCTGCCCACGATGCCGCGCGACGGGCGCGTGGTGAACCTGTCCTCGGCCGCCCAGGCCAAGGTCGACCTGAAGGCGATGGAGGGGGGCCGCGCGCTGGGCGACATGGACGCCTATTCGCAAAGCAAGCTCGCCCTCACGATCTGGACGCGGGAGCTGGCGGCGACGCTGCCCGAGGGGCCGGCGATCATCGCGGTGAACCCCGGCTCTCTGCTGGCGTCCAAGATGGTCAAGGAGGGCTTCGGCGTCGCGGGCTCCGACCTGTCGATCGGCGCGGACATCCTGTGCGAGGCGGCGCTGGGGGACCGGTTCGCGGACGCCTCCGGCGCCTATTTCGACAATGATGCGGACCGGTTCTCGGACCCGCATCGCGCGGCGCTGGATCCCGCCCACGCGGCCGACGTCATGCGGATCGTCGACCGCCATGCGCCGTGAGGCGACCTGCGTCCATTATATGGATTTACCGCATTCTGAATTGAAAATCGGCGGCTGTTTTCGGCATTTCAGATCAATAGAGTTTGGGCATCGGGCGGCGCGGCGTCGCCCGAACGACCCCTCTCCACCGCCATCGCCTCGCCTGCGCAGGGCCGAGGCCGGGACAAGGACCGCCCCATGAAGTACGAGAACTTCCAGACCTTCACCGTCGACGTGCAGGACGGCATCGCCGTCGTCACCTTCGATTTCGGATCCGTCAACGTGCAGGGCCAGGAGATGCTGGCCGACCTCGACAGCCTCGCCATGCGGCTGGAGCGAGACCGCGCCGTCAAGGTCGTCGTCTTCCAGTCCGCCAACCCCGAGATCTGGGTCTGTCACTACGACACCGAGCTGCTCAAGGACATGTCGACCGAGGCGGTGTCGCGCGACGAGGCGCGGCTGTTGGATCTGCAATCGGTCTGCGAGCGGATCAGCAAGGTGCCTCAGGCCACCATCGCCAAGCTGGAGGGCTTCGCCCGCGGCGGCGGTCACGAGCTGGCTCTCGCGCTCGACATGCGCTTCGCCGCGCGCGGAAAGTTCAAGTTCATGCAGATGGAGGTCGGCATGGGCATCCTGCCCTGCGGCGGCGGCGCCTCGCGCATGGCGCGGCAGACCGGCCTGGGCCGCGCGCTGGAGATCATGCTGAGCGCCCGCGACTTCGACGCCGACGAGGCCGAGGCGATGGGCACGATCAACAAGGCGCTGGAGCCCGACGAGATCGGCCCCTACGTGGACGCGCTGGCCCGGCGCATCGCCCGCTTCCCGGCCGACGCCATCAACGCCTGCAAGCAGATGGTCTACGAATCCATCGACAAGCCCATCGAAGCGGCCCTGAAGGCGGAGGCCTACTGGCTCTACCAGGCGACCAGCAAGACGCCGGCGGTGGAGCGGTTCCGCATCGCCGACGAGCAGGGGCTGGAGCACGACATCGAAAACCAGCGCAACTGGAACGACCTGGTGATGCAGGTGCAGGACATGGAGACCTGAGCGCCGCCGCCGCCGCGCGTCGCGATTGCGGCGGCCGCGGGACGCGACGCAAAGACGCCCGGCCGGAAAAATGCCCGGCCGGGCGTCCCCCCCAGCGGGCCGGGCTTCAGATGTCGAAGTCGGCCTGCGTCACGTCGTTCCGATCGGTGTTCATAAGGCGGATCGAGGCGCCGTCGGCCAGCGTCACCAGGGCGTCGGCGCCGTCCTGCGAGACGACCATCTCTTCGAACGCCTGGCCCCCTTCGGCGCGGAGCAGGTCGATGCCGTCCTCGAAATCCTCGACCACGTCGGCGCCCTGGCCGAAGACGAAGACGTCGGCCCTGTCCTTGCCGACGAAGACGTCGTCGCCGGCGCCCCCGATCAGCTCGTCGCGCCCGGCGCCGCCGTTGAGCCGGTCGTCGCCCCCGGCCCCGTCCAGGACCAGCAGCCCGACCTTGCCGTTGCCGACGGCGCCCCCGTTGAACGCGTCGTCGCCCTCGCCGCCCGTCACCTCGAGGCGCGTGGTCTGCAGCGCCGTGAAGAAGAAGCCGCCGTCGCCGGAGACCTTGACGCCCACGCCGCCGTCGAGCGACTGCAGCCGCACCGTCTGACCCTCGTCGCCGTCGGCCAGGTCGAGCCGCGCCACGTCGAAGCCCGCCCCGCCGGTGAAGCGCACGTCGATGCGCGACGTGGAGAGGGCCGTGGCGTCGAAGACGTCGTCGCCGGCGCCGCCGTTCACCTCCAGCCGTTCGACCTCGGACAGCGTCAGGGTGAACGGGCCAAGGTTCTCGCGGCTGAACAGCACCTCGTCGGCGGTCGCCCCGTCGCGCGCGACGAAGACGTCGCCGACCTCGCCGTCCGAGCCGGCGACCTCCACCACGTCGTCGCCGTCGCCGCCGATCATGCGGTCGGACCCGTCGCCGTTGTTCCAGATCAGCCGGTCGTTTCCGGCGCCGCCGTCGACCTCGTCGTTTCCGACGCCGCCGACCAGCACGTCGTCGCCCTCGCCGCCGCGCAGCAGATCCTCGCCCAGGCCGCCGCGCAGCACATCGTCGCCGGCCCCGCCGAAAAGCTCCAGCGCCGGCCCGTCGGCCGACAGGGCCGTAGCGTCGATCTCGTCCGCCTCGTCGCCGCCGCGCACGCGCAGCGCCTCGATGCTTCGCAGGTCGAGCTGAAAGAGGCCCAGATTGGTCCGCTCGAACGTCGCGCCGGCCTCGCCGTCGGAGATGGCGAAAAGGTTGCCGGCCTCCTGCGCGCCGTTGACCACGACGCGGTCGTCGCCGCCGCCGCCGTTCATCAGGTCGGACCCGTCGCCGTTGTTCCACACGAAGACGTCGGCGCCCTTTCCGCCGAACAACGCGTCGTCGCCCTGCCCGCCGACCAGCCGGTCGTCGCCGGCGCGGCCGCGCACCTCATCGGCGCCCTGGGAGCCTGCGACGCGGTCGTCGCCGGCGCCCAGGTCGAGCGAGAGCGCCAGGCGACCGTCCTCCAGCCCGCCGGCGTCCACCCGGTCGTTTCCGGCGCCGGTCCTGACGCTCAGGCTTTCCACCCCGCGCATGTCGAGCGTGAAGGCGCCGGGGCCGCTGCGCTCCAGCGAGGCGCCGCGCTCGGTGGAGGCGATCTCGATCATGTCGCGGCGGTCGCCGGCGGAGCCGACGCGCACCTCGTCCTCGCCGCCCCCGCCGCGGATGCGGTCGGAGCCGTCGCCGTTGTTCCAGATCGCCACGTCGTCGCCGGCGCCGCCGAACAGGGCGTCGTCGCCTGCGCCCCCGACCAGACGGTCGTTCCCCGCCTCGCCGAACAGGCGGTCGTCGCCCGCGTCGCCGCGCAGGTCGTCGTCGCCGTCGCCCCCGCGCAGCAGGTCGCGGCCCGCGCGGCCCTTGATCAGATCGTCGACGTTCGTCCCCCCCAGCACGTCGTCGAAGCGGCTTCCATCGATGCGGTTGTCGGCCATGTCGCTCTCCCAATCCCCACGTTCGGCGCCGATGCGGCGCGTTCGGGACTTGGTCGGCGCGGCGGCGCGCAGGGTTCAAAAAGACCTTTCGAATTTCGCCCCGCGATGCGACGACCGTGCCTCAGGGGCGGCGGCGCCCCGGGCGGAACGGGCGGCGGCGCCCCGGGCGTACGGGCGGCGGCGCCTCGGGCGGAACGGGCCGCGGCGGAAGGAAACGGGCGGGCGGATGAGCGCGGACGCCGAGGACGACGACAGCTTGATCCGGCGGACGGCGGCGGGCGACCGCGATGCGCTGCGCGCCCTTTACGATCGGCACCATGACGGGCTGCGCGCCTTCATCTTCGGCCGCTGCGGGGACGAGGCGCTGACCGCCGACGTGGTCCAGGACGCGTTTCTGGAGGTCTGGCGCGGGGCCGGGCGCTATGCCGGCGCAGCCTCGGTCAAGACCTGGATGTTCTCCATCGCGCGCAACCGGCTGGCCGACCGGTTCCGCAAGGACGGACGCCTGAGCCTGTTCGACGAGCCGCCGGAGATGGAGGACGACGCCGACGGCCCCGAGGCCGCCGCCATCGCCTCGCAGGAGGCCGGACGCGTGCGCGCCTGCCTCGACGCGCTGAAGGAGGCGCATCGCTCGGCCCTGCGTCTGGCGTTCTACGAGGAGCTGACCTACGAGCAGATCGGCGAGATCGAGGGCGCGCCCGTGGGCACCATCAAGACCCGGGTGCACCACGCCAAGCGGCTGCTGCTGCGCTGCCTGGGCGGGCGCTGAGCCCTCAGGGCGCCGCCACGGTCTCCACCAGATCCGGGCGGGCGCCCAGCGCTTCGGCCGCCGCGTCGCGGGCCGCGGTCCCCTCGAACGACAGGCGCCACAGGCCCAGCGCGCCCGGGCCGTCGACGACGCGCGCGTCGAGGTCGCGCAGCAGGGCCGAGACCTCGCCCAGCGGCGCGTCGGCGCGGAAAAGCACCTGAAGGCTCGCCGTCTCCGCCGCCTCGCCCACCGTGCGATAGCCCTCGTCCAGCGGGCGCAGCAGCGGCACGACCGTCGCCTGCCACAGGCCGACGGCCAGGATCGCGATCCCCGCCGCCTGCGCCAGCGACGGGCGCCAGGGCCGGTCGTCGTTCGCCGCCCGCGGCGCGGCGACGGGTTTTGCGTCGGACGCCGGAGACCCGGGGACCGGCGAATCGAGGGCCTGGGGTCTGGAGGTCTGGGGTCTGGAGGCCAGGGGTCTGGGGGCCTGGGTTTCGAGGGTCAGCGCGGCGGACAGGCGCCTCCACCCCGCCTCGCGCCGCGCCCCGGCCGCCTCGGCGTCCTGGGCGAAGCGGTCGCGCGCCGAGGCCAGCGCCGCGATCTCGGCGGCCAGCGCCGGGTCCGCCGCCGCCTCGCGCTCCACCGCGGCGCGGGCCTCGGCGTCGAGACGTCCTTGCAGGTAGGCGATGAGCCTCTCGTCGCGATCCACGTCGTCGTTCCTTCCGGTTCCGGCCCCGCCCCGTCAGGTGCGCGGATCGTGCCGCGCGAAACCCCGGGTGAACGCCTTGCACAGGGTTGGTCGTGCGGGTCGCGCCCAGGGTTCAATTTTCGCGGCGAGCGTGGAAGAGGTTTCGCGTGGGCGCAAGCGAGGCCGAGTCGAACCGGCCGCGAACAGGGGAGATCGACGGCATGCGTGATGCGATTTCAAGCCGGGGCGCCGGCGGCGCGGCCCTCGCCCTGACCTTGGGCCTGCTGGCGGGCTGCGCGGTGTTCGAGCCCTCGGCTCAAGCGCCCGCGCCCGCGCCTGCCGGGGCCCTTTTCGACGAGACGGAGATCCTCGCGCTGACCCCGGACGCCGCCGGGGCCGCCGCCTTGCAGGAGGCGGCGCGCGCGGGCGGCTATCGCCTGCGGCGGACGCGGGCACTGACCGGCCTCGACCTGATCCTGCTCAGCTTCGACCTGCCGGCCGGCGTGACCGGCCCCGAGGCCATCGAGGCGCTGGAGGCCGCGGTGAACGTCGCCACCGTCGGCGTGAACCACGCCTACGCGCTGCAGCAATCCGGCGGCGGCGCGGCCCTGGACTACGCCGACGCGCTGCTGGGCTGGCCCGCCGGGGGCTGCGCCGCGGCCATGCCCATCGGCCTGATCGACACGGCCGTCGACCCCGCCGCCCCGCCGCTGGCCGAGGTGAGCGTGGTCTCGCGCAGCTTCGTCGACGGGGCCGAGGCGCCGGCCCGCCATGGGACCGAGGTGGCCTCCGTGCTCGCCGATCCCCGCCGGCTGCGCGGCGCGACGCTCTACAGCGCCGCGGTGGCGGCGCCCGCCGGCACGGGCGGGCGCGCCGGGGTCGACACGCTGATGCTGGCCCTCGACTGGCTGGCGGCGGAGGGCGTGCGCCTGGTCAACGTCTCGCTGGCCGGCCCCTACAACAAGCTGCTGGATCAGGCCATGTCGCGGGCGCAGGACCGCGGACTGGTGGTGGTGGCGGCGGTCGGCAACGACGGACGGGCGGCCGAGCCGCTCTACCCCGCGGCCTTCGACCGGGCCATCGCGGTGACGGCGGTGGACGCGGACGGGCGCATCTACCGCAACGCGGTGCGCGGCGCGCATGTGGACGTGGCGGCCCCCGGCGTGGACGTTCGGGTGGCGGCGCAGGGCGATGCGCACGCCGCCCGCTTCGTCACCGGCACCTCCTTCGCCGCGCCGTTCGTGACCGCGCGCCTGGCCGCCGATCCCGCCTTCGCCGCCGCGGGCGGAGGCGTCGCGGCCGCGCGCGCCGTCATCGCCGCCACGGCGAGGGATCTCGGCCCCGCCGGCGCCGACGACACCTTCGGCGCCGGCCTGCTGAGCGCCGCGGGCGTCTGCGATCCGACCCTGAACTGAGGGACCACGGCAGGCCGGCCGCCCGCCGCCGTGGAAAGGCGGTCGCATCGGTGGGAAAGTGGCGGAGAGAGCGGGATTCGAACCCGCGATAGAGTTGCCCCTATACACGCTTTCCAGGCGTGCGCCTTCGACCGCTCGGCCACCTCTCCGTGCGCGCAGGCTCTAGCCGAAGCGCCCGCAGGGTTCAAGGCGGTCGCTTCGGCGGCGGCGGGACCGGCGCCATCCGGTCCGGCCTCAGCCGCGCGAGAGCACGCGGATGCGGCTGTCCACCTCGCCCCGGTCCACATAGCCCCCGCGCAGGCGGCGGTAGCCTGTCGTCGGGTCGAACGCCTCGCGCCCGTGCAGGATGCGCCGGTTGTCGAAGGCCGCCATGTCTCCCGCGCCCAGGCGCAGCGTGGTCAGGCGCGCGGGATCGCGGGTGATCTCCATCAGGCGGCGATAGGCAAGATACCATGGCTCCACAGAAGCGGGCGGCAGGTCGAGCACGTCGGCGATATGGGCGTTGAAGCGGATCTCCACGAGCGCGCCGGCCTCGTCCAGCTCGATCACCGGCGCGCGCTTGCGGATGTCGAACCCGGCGTCGTGAAAGCGGAACGGGATCGTGGTCTCGCTGAGCAGGCGGAACGCCTCGGCATCCTCGCCGCGCAGCGCCTCGGCGGCCGCGAAGCCGTCGAGGAACTCGCTGCCGCCGCCCTGCGCCTCGTTGGCGAGGCAGTGCAGGAACTGCCAGCCGGGCGGCATCTCCTGATTGGGCAGGTCGGTATGGGGCGGCAGGCGGTGCGAGGTGTAGGCGAGGTTGTTGGGATCGGGCTTGGATTCCACGTCGAAATGCCGGCCGAAATTGGTCTCCCGCAGAAAGCCGAGCCGGCGGGCGACGTCGAGCCCCGCCTCCGCATCGTCGGCCAGGCCCTGCACGATGGAGACGCCGCAGCGCTTGGTCGCCACGGCCCAGTCCAGCAGCGCCGCGTCGGAGGTCAGGAGCGCCGCGGCGTCGGCGCGGGGCAGCGCGTCGCCCAGCGGTCCGTGCCACAGCGTCGGGGGAACCGCCGCGGGGTCCAGCCGCCGCCGGCCTGGGGCCACGGCGCGCAGCCAGACCTCGGGAAAGCGGCTGACATGGCCGTCCTCGGCCCAGTCGAGCACGAGGGCGTCGCCCTCCACCCGCGCGGCGGAGACCCTGGGCGCGCGGGGCGCCTGGGTCAGATCGAACTCGCGCTCGGCGGTTTGCGGGTGAAAGCCCGAGGGGCAGTTGTCGCGCAGCCAGAGAAACGGAAAGTCGAGCGCCTCGCCGTCGCCGAACTCCACATGGAGCAGGCGGTCGGCCGCGCGCAGGGTCGCGGTGAGCATCGCAGAAGTCCTTGATCGGGTTGAGGAAAGGGCGGCGACCTCAGCCCGGCGGCGGCCACCAGATCTGGGTCTTGCCATAGGGCAGACCGGGCGCGCGGCCGATGGGGACGTTGCGTTGCATGGCGGCAGACTGGCCGCCCGCGCGCGCCGGCGCTGGCCTGAACGCGACGCGGGAAGGTCGCGAAGCCCTGCCCGACGGACGGATCGGGAGATGAGGCGCCCGGACGGTCCGGCTCGCGGCCGGCGCGCGGGCCCTCCTTCGCGCCCTGGGATCGGCCTGCCCCGGCATGCCGCACGCGACCTCGACATGCGACTTGGGCGCCGCGGCCGGACGCGCGCCCCGCGATATTCGGCGGGGTCGCAACGTCGCCGGTCCCAGGGGCGCCGTTCCAAGCCGCGGCCTGCGGCGCGCTCGGCTTGGCGCGGCGGTCTAACCTGCTCGCGCGGCGAGGAAATCGCGCAGGTCCGTCGTGCGTTTCTCGTCCAGCGAGACGTAGACGAAGCCCATGTTCGTCCGCTCCGCCACCATGTCGCCGGGGAAAGGCAGGTAGCTCAGCTCGCGGCTGCCGAAGCTGGGCGAGGCGGTGCCGACCTGCCACTCCGTGCTCAGCGTCACGTCCACCAGCTTGAGCGGAGGGGCGTCGCCCTGGCCCGGGATCTCCAGCGGCACGCCGGCGATCTTGAGATAGGCGGCCTTGTCCTTGGCCTCGCGGAAGCCGTCGATGAACTGGGCGGCGAGCACCTGCAGCTCCGCCGCCTCGTCGGCGGGGTCCATGTGGCTGTGCAGGTGGCGGGCGGGCGCGTTGTGGTCGTGCGGATGGTCGTGCATCGGGGCGCCCCTCAGTGCAGGCCGGCGAGGGGGGCGGCCGCCTGGGCGGGACGGCGCAGGGCGAGGAGGCGGCGGGCCTCCTCGGCCCGGCCGAGCTTGAGCAGCGCGGCCAGGAGGGCGAAGTCCAGCAGGTCGCGTTGCGCCCGGCTGCCGCCGAGGCGGGCGTGATCGCCGAGGGCGTGCGAGAACCCCGCCGCCGCCTCGGCCCAGCGTTGGGCGGCGAAGGCGTCGAAGGCGTCGGCGAGGCTGCGCACGAGGTCGGCGACGGGGCCGGCGGCGTCCTCGCGCAGGCGGGCCAGCGCCTCGGTCTCGCCGGCCATGGCATGGGCGAGGGCTGCGTGAAAGTCGGCGAAGGCCAGACCGGGCTTGGGGAAAACCTTGCGCGCATAGGCGCTTACGGTCTTCCAGCGATCCTGCGGCACCGCCAGTCCCGCCAGTTGCGCGCGAAAGAGCAGCGAGGCGGTGTCGGTCAGCACGTTCAGCGGCACGCCCTGCGCGGCGCCGGGGGCGACGTCGGCGTCGAGGATGCGCCACATGGCCGTGTCGTCGCCCTGCTGCAGGGACCAGAGCGCCACATGCCAGCTCAGATGCCCGTGCAGGACGGCGGAGCGGTCATAGTCCTCAAGCCAATCCGCGAGATAGCGGCGCCCGGCCTCCACGTCTCCGGCCTCGTAGGAGGCGTGGGAGCGCACATGCGCGCCATGGGCGTTGCGCGGCTGCAGGGCCAGGGAGCGGTCGATGAGGGCGGAGGCGCGGTCGGTCTGGCCCGCCTCGCAGGCGGCGAAGGCGAGCTGGGAGAGGAACCACCAGTCGTCGCCATAGGCGTCGGCGAGGCCGGCGTTGAAGGCGAGCTGCTCGGCCTCGCGCCCCGCCATGCCGGAAAAGCCGATCAGGCCGAAGACGGTGGTGGAGGTCTGCACCACGAGTGCGTCGCGCGGATGGTCGGCGACATGGGCGCGGACGGCGGCGAGCGCGTCGGCGGCGCGGCCCTGGAGCATCAGATCGAAGACGTTGATATGGCTGCGTTCTCTGGAATCGGCGCCGCCGGAGTCGGCGGCCTGGAGCGCATCGGCCAGGGCCGCCCTGGCGCCCGGCCCGTCGCCCGTGACGAGGCGCGCGCGGGAGAGATCGGCGTGGCCGAGGGCGAAGCCGGGATCGACGGCCGCGACCGCCTCGAAGCGCGAGACCATGTCCGGGGCCCCGGCGAGCAGGGCGTCGAGGGCGCCGTCATAGGCGTCTCGGGCGGCGTGCGAGGCGGTGGAGAGCGGGTTGTCGTAGCGGTCGCGAAGGGGCATCGGCGAGGTCCTGGCTGGCCGCGCGGCGCGGCGCGTTCAGGGTAGTCGAGGTTGTCGCCGCGGCGCCAGATCGCCCGGGAGCGGCGCGGCCGAAAAGGCGACCCGCCAAGGACGGACGTTTGCCGGGCGACCGTCCGTCACGCGTCCGGCCGATGTCCGGCAAGCGTCCAGCGGGTGTCCGGCGAACGTCTGGCGGATGTCGGGCGTGCGACGGGACAAGACGTGGGAGTCTCGAACCCGCATCGCGATTTGTCCGGACAAATCCAGCATGACGGTCGATCCGCCTAACCTTCGCGACGAGAGCCCCCCTCCGCCACCGCCCCGCCCCGCCCCGCCCCGCCCCAGGGCGTCGGCGCCTGGCCCTCCCCAAGGCGGCCCCGGATCAAGTCCGGGGCGTGGGCGGCAGGACGAGGCGCGGCGCCCGCCGCAAGACGCCTCCCCACCCGGCGCCGCCCTCCGGCACGAAGGCGAGTCGTCGAAAGGGTCAAGGCTCGCAAGCCGAAGGCGCAGCGACCGCGCGGAGCGCGGCTCGGCCTTGAGGCTTTCGGCGACTCGCCGCACGCTGGGTGAAGGCCCCCCAAGGGCCTTCTAAGCAAACTGCGAAAACCCAGCCCCAAGATCCAACCTAGGAGACCTGGCCAGCCGGCGA
>JBCBYE010000292.1:0-5890 GCA_039816075.1 Pseudomonadota bacterium
CATGCTGCAGGTCGGCGATGCGGTGGCCTGCGCGGCGCCCATCGGCATCCTGCTGGGCCGCATCGCCAACTTCATCAACGGAGAGCTCTGGGGCCGCGAAACCTCCGTCCCCTGGGCCATGATCTTTCCGGGCGAGGCGGCGGGCGGCGTGCCGCGCCATCCCTCGCAGCTTTACGAAGCGGCGCTGGAGGGGGCGCTGCTGTTTCTGGCGATGTGGTGGCTGGCCACGCGCCGCGGCTGGCTGAAGACGCCCGGCGCCCTGATCGGCGTGTTCCTGACGGGTTACGGCGCCGGCCGGACGCTGGTGGAGTTCGTGCGCCAGCCGGACCTGTTCCTGGCGGGACCGAACAATCCGCTCGGCCTCGCGGTGCAATGGGGTCCGACCGCGGGCCTGACGCAGGGCCAGCTTCTGTCGCTGCCGATGGTCGTCGCAGGCCTTGTCCTGATCCTTTGGGCCCGTCGCCCCGCCGCGCGGGCGGCCGCGGCGTGAGCGCGGACGGCGCCGGCGCCGGCTCCGATCCCGCGGCGACCGAGACGCCGCTGACGGCGCTGATCCGCCGGCGCATCGCGCAGGACGGGCCCCTGCCCATCTCGGACTTCATGTCGCTGGCCCTGTCCCACCCGCAGCACGGCTACTACCCCGCCCGCGACCCGCTGGGGGCCGCGGGCGACTTCACCACCGCGCCCGAGGTGCACCAGATGTTCGGCGAGGTGCTGGGGCTGTGGCTAGCGGAGCGTTGGCAGGCCATGGGCGCGCCGCGCCGCGTGGTGCTGGCGGAGCTGGGCCCCGGCCGCGGCACGCTGATGGCCGACGCCCTGCGCGCCGTCGCCGTCGCGGCCCCCGGCCTCCACGCCGCGGCGGAGCTGTGGCTGGTGGAGACCTCGCCCGCCCTTCGCGCCCGGCAGGCCCGGGCGCTGTCGGCGGCGGCGCCGCGTTGGGCGGACCGGGTGGAGGATCTGCCCCCCGGCCCCCTCCTCTGCCTCGCCAACGAATTCTTCGACGCGCTGCCGATCCGGCAGGCCCTGCGGGTGGGCGGCCGCTGGCGCGAACGCTGCGTCGGCATGGGAGAGGACGGCGCGCTGGTCTTCGGCCTCGGCCGCGTCCTGCCGCTGGACATCGATGCGTCGGAGGGGGCGATGCGCGAGGAATGCCCCGCCGCGCAGGCCGTGATGCGTCTGTCGGCCGAGCGCATCGCGGCCAAGGGCGGGGCGCTGCTGGCTCTGGATTATGGTTACGAGGCCGCCCCACGCGAGGGCGGCGACACCCTGCAGGCGCTGCGTCGCCATGCCTATGCGGACCCTCTCGCCTCGCCCGGAGAGGCCGATCTGACCGCCCATGTGGACTTCGGCGCCCTGTCGCGCGCCGCAGAGGCCGCCGGCGCGCAGGCGCGGCTCGCGACCCAGGGCGCCTTCCTCGAACGCCTCGGCATCACCGCCCGCGCCCAGGCCCTGGCCAGGGCCGCCGCGGCCCGGGGCGAGGAGGCCGAGGCCGTCGTCGCCGCCCATCGCCGCCTGACCCACCCGGCGGAGATGGGGACGCTCTTCAAGGCCTTCGCCGTCACGCCCCGCGGCGCGCCTGCGCCGCCCGGTTTCGCATGAGGGGTCTGCCATGACCGGTGCTCCGGAGGCCCTGCGCGCTCCCCTGCTGGACCTGCCCGGCCTGCGCCACGCCTTCTTCACCCGCCGCGGCGGCGTGTCGTCAGGCGTCTACGGCAGCCTCAACTGCGGCGGTCGCCGCGACGCGCCGGACCTCGTGGCCGAGAACCAGCGCCGCGCCGCCGCCGCCCTGGGCGTGCCCAAGGATCGCCTGCTGCTGCTTTACCAGACCCACTCCACGCGGGCGGTGCAGGCGGATGGTCCCTGGCCCGGCAAGGCCCCCGAAGCCGATGCGACGGTCACGGCGACCCGCGGCCTCGCTGTCGGCGCCCTTGCCGCCGATTGCGTGCCCGCGCTCTTCGCCGACCCGCAGGCGCGCGTGGTCGCCGCCGCCCATGCCGGCTGGCGCGGCGCGCTGGCCGGGGTGCTGGAGGCGACGCTCGACGCCATGGAGGCGGCCGGCGCCGACCGCGCCCGCATCCGCGTCGCCCTCGGCCCCTGCATCAGCCAGGCGCATTACGAGGTCGGGCCCGAATACGTCGACGCCTTCACCCGGGGCGACGCCGAGGCGACGCGCTTCTTCGCCGACGGTCCGCGCGGCCGCCCGCATTTCGACCTGCCCGGCTACGCTCTGCGCCGCCTGCGCGAGGCGGGCGCGGCCCAGGCCGACTGGATCGGCCGCTGCACCTATGCCGACGAGGCGCGCTTCTTCTCGAACCGCCGGGCCTTTCACCGGGGGGAGGACGGTTTCGGCAACCTCTGCTCCGCCATCGTTCTGGAGGACGTCTGATGCTGCACTTTCCCCGCGGGGAATTCGATGCCCGCGCCGCCCGTCTGCGCGAGGAGATGGCGGCGCGCCGCCTCGACGCGATCCTGCTCTTCGCCCCCGAAAGCCACTACTGGCTGACCGGCTACGACACCTTCGGCTGGTGCTTTTTCCAGGTCATGGTCGTCACGCCCGACCGCATGGCGCTGCTCACCCGCTCCGCCGATCTGCGCCAGGCGCAGCTGACCTCGACGCTGCAGGACATCCGCGTGTGGAAGGATGCCGCCGGCGCCGACCCGACCGTGGACATGGCGGCGATGCTGCAGGATCTCGGCCTCGCGAACGCGCGTCTGGGGTGGGAGACGGACACCCATGGCCTGACCGCCTTCAACGGCGCCCGCGTCGCCGCGCGGCTGGAGGGGCGGGCGGACCTGGTCGAGGCCTCCGATCTCGTGCCTGCGCTGCGGCTGGTGAAAAGCCCGGCGGAGCTCGACCTGGTCCGCGAGGCCGCCGCCATGGCCGACGCCGCCTTCGACGCGGGCCTCGCCGCGACGCGGCCCGGCGCCGATGAAAGCGCCGTGCTCGCGGCCATGCAGGGCGAGGTCTTCGCCCGCGGCGGCGACTATGCCGGCAACGAATTCATCGTGGGCGGGGGCGAGGCGGCGCTGCTCTGCCGCTACCAGTCCGGACGCCGCCCGTTCGCGGCGAACGACCAGCTGACGCTGGAATGGGCCGGCGCCGCCCGCCGCTATCACGCCGCCCTCATGCGCACCGTGGTGATCGGAGAGCCGCGGCCGCGGCACATCGCCCTGCACGCCGCCGCCAAGGACGCGCTTCTGGCCTGCGAGGCGGCGATGAAGCCGGGTCGTCCCATGGCCGAGGTCTTCGACGCCCATGCGACCACGCTCGACGCCGCCGGCTTCGGCGCCGCGCGGCTGAACGCCTGCGGCTACTCCCTGGGCGCGCGCTACAATCCCTGCTGGATGGACCCGCCCATGTTCTTCGAGGGGGCGCCGACGATCATGGCCGAAAACATGGTCTTCTTCCTGCACATGATTCTGATGGACAGCGACAGCGGCGCGGCCATGACGCTCGGCCGTACGTCCCTCGTGACGGCCGACGGCGCCGCGCCCCTCTCCCGTCTCAGCCTCGATCTGCCCGTGGTCTGAGATGATCGAGGCGTTCGATCTCGAAGAGCCCGACGACGCGGTCCATGCCGAGGTCTCCGGCCGCTTCCGCGACTACAATGCAGAGCGCAGCGGTTGGACCGTGCAGACCTTCAGCCTCGTGCGCCGCGAGGCCGGCGAGATCGTCGCCGGCGGCCGAGGCCTGGTCTATCTGGGCGCGCTGGAGGTCCGCGGCCTGTGGGTCGATCCGTCCCTGCGTGGAACCGGCCTGGGCGCCGCCCTGCTGACCGCGATCGAGGCCGAGGGCCGCGGCCGAGGCGCCTCCCGCGGCATGCTCTACACCTACTCCTGGCAGGCCGAGGGCTTTTATGCGCGCCACGGCTGGCGGCCCTACGGACGGTTTCCTTTTCCCGAAGGACATGAGCGCATCGAGATGATGAAGGAGCTGTGAGCGTTTCGCCCCGGCCGGTCAAGCCAGGTCCTTCGAGCCAGGCCAGTCTAGCCAGGTCAGTCGAGCCAGGGCAGCGCGGCGCCCTCGCGCATCAGCTCTCCCTGCGGCGCCACGTCGCCGGCAGGGGCCATCAGCAGGTCCAGCAGGGGGATTGCGGCCTCGGCCGGGCTGCGGGCCTTGGACATGTCCTCGAACCAGGGTCGCGAGGCATCGGTATCGACCAGGCCGGGGCAGGCGGCGTTGATCAGGATGCCGTCGCCGGGGCGTTCGGCCTCGATCAGGCGCGCCGCGACGCGGGCGGTGGCGACCTGCCCGATCTTGGAGGGCACGTTGATCCAGTCCGGCCAGCCCTGCGCCTCGGCCCCGCCGCGTTCGACGGCATTCACATACGCGTCCATGGAGGCTTCGATCTCGTCGAGGCCGAGGCGATCGGTATCGAACATCGGGCGCAGCGCTTCGGGCAGCAAAGACGCTCGCCCGAAGCTGCTGGCCACGATCAGCCAGCGCGCGTTCGCACGCAGCAGCGGCCAGAAACGGCCCAGCAACCGGCGCGAGCCATGATTGTTGGTCTCGATGAAGCCGCGCACCTGTTCGGCCGGCGTCGCGTCGCGCGAGAGGCGGGCCGCGGCGTTGGAGGCGACGAGGTCCACGCCCCCGTGGCGGCGTTCAAGCGTCTGCGCGAGAGTTTCGATGGAGCCGGGGTCGGTCACGTCGAGCTGCTCCACCCTGATCTCGGCGGGCGTCGCCGGCAGCGCGGCGAGGGCGGCGCGACCCCGCTGAAGGTCTCGGGCGGTCAGGTAGACGACGTCGTCCGCCCCAAGGCGTCGGGCGAGACCTTCGGCCAGCGCCAGCCCGAGGCCCTGATTGGCGCCGGTGACGAGGGCGATGCGCGCCACGGTTCAGGAGGCCTCCGCCCGCTCCTCGAGCACGTCGAAGGGGACGCCGGGCTGCCACTTGGTCTCGCGGATCACCAGCGAGGTCTTCACCCCCGCCACGTTCGGCGCGGCCACCAGGCTGCCGGTCAGGAACCGCTGGAACGTGCTCAGGTCCGGCGCGGTGCACTTCAGAATGAAATCGATCTCGCCGTTCAGCATGTGGCACTCGCGCACCAGCGGCCAGGACCGCACGCGCGCCTCGAAATCGTTCAGATCCGCCTCCGACTGCTTTTCCAGGCTGACCATGGCGAAGACCGTCACCTCGAAATCCAGCGCGCGCGCGTCGACCCGGGCGTGATAGCCTTCGATGAAGCCCGCCTCCTCCAGCGCGCGCACGCGGCGCAGGCAGGGCGGGGCGGAGATGCCGACGCGGCGCGACAGCTCCACATTGGTCATGCGGCCGTCGGCCTGCAGCTCGGCGAGGATCTTGCGATCGATGGGGTCTAGCTTGGCGGAGGGCATGGGACGACGTCGGACCTCGAGGATCCCCAGGCGAAGGGGTCGTTGCGGCGGATGGCGGGCACCATGCAATAATATTGCGCAGATGCGCAAGATTAGGAAAGCGAAGTTGCGGTGACCCGATCCGTCTGGGTGCTGACCGACGGGCGGCCCGGCAACGAGGGGCCGGCCCGCGCGCTGGCGGGGGCCCTGCAGGCGCAGGGCTGGCCCGCCGCGCGCGTTCTGCGCGCCGCGCCGCGCCCCTGGGCCGCGCCTCTGCCCGCGGCCGCCTGGACGATCCCGCCCTGGCGCCGGGGCGGCTGGCCATTCTCCGGCTACGCCGACCCCTCGATCTTCGCCGAGCCCTGGCCGCGCCTCGTGCTCTCCGCCGGCCGGCGCAGCGCCCCCGCGGCGGCCGCCCTGCGCCGACTTTCGGGGGGAGACGTCCGCGCCGTGCAGATCCTCGACCCCAGGCTGGGTCCCGGCCGCTTCGACGCGCTGGTGGTTCCCGAACATGACGGGCTCTCCGGCGAAACGATCATCCCGATCCTCGGCTCCCTCGCCCGTCGGCCCGCGC
>JBCBYE010000818.1:0-1777 GCA_039816075.1 Pseudomonadota bacterium
CCGCGCGCAGCGACCGCGCGAAGCGCGGCTTGGCCTTGAGGCTTTCGGCGACTCGGCGAACGCTCGCCAGAGGCCGGCCCTTGCCGGCCTTCTCAGCAGAATCGCGTCTTCGAATGAAGCCATCCCCAAGGCTCAAAGTTCCGCAAACCCCCACCGCTGGCGTCCCCTCCCCCTGCAGGGGGAGGGACAGGGAGGGGGGGCGGTTTCACGCGCGCGAAGCGCTCCGCAAGGTCCCCCGCCCGTCGGTTCAGACCCGCTCCAGCGCCACCGCCGTGCCTTCGCCGCCGCCGATGCAGATGCCCGCCATGCCGCGGGTCAAGTTCCGCGCCTCCAGCGCATGCAGCAGCGTCACCAGGATGCGCGCGCCCGAGGCGCCGATGGGATGGCCCAGCGCGCAGGCGCCGCCGTTGACGTTCAGCCTCTCGCGCGGCAGGCCCAGCTGCGCCTCCGCCGCCATGGGCACGACGGCGAAGGCCTCGTTGATCTCCCACAGGTCCACGTCGCCGATCTCCCAGCCCAGCCGCGCCATCAGCGCGCGCAGGGCCGGCCCCGGCGCCGTGGGGAAATCCCTGGGCGCCTGCGCGTGGGAGGCATGGCCGCGGATCGCCGCGCGCACGGGCAGGCCGCGCGCCTCCGCCTCGGAGCGCCGCATCAGCACCAGCGCCGCCGCCCCGTCGGAGATCGACGAGGCATTGGCCGCCGTCACCGTGCCCCCGTCGCGGAAGGCGGGGCGCAGCGCGGGGATCTTGTCCGGCCGGGCCGTGCGCGGCTGCTCGTCCGTCGCCACGACGGTCTCGCCCTTGCGGGTCTTCACCGTCACCGGCGCGACCTCGGCGTCGAAGGACCCGTCGGTCTGCGCCCGCAGCGCCTCGGTCAGGGAGCGGATGGCGTAGTCGTCCTGCGCCTCGCGCGTGAACTGGAAGCCTTGGGCGCAATCCTCGGCGAAGGTCCCCATCAGGCGGCCCTTGTCATAGGCGTCCTCCAGCCCGTCGAGGAACATGTGATCCTTGACGGCGGCGTGGCCCAGCCGGGCGCCGCCGCGCATCTTGTCCATCAGGTAGGGGGCGTTGGTCATGCTCTCCATGCCGCCCGCCACCACGATGCGCGCCGATCCGGCCAGCAGGGCGTCATGGGCCTGCATCACCGTCTTCATGCCGCTGCCGCACATCTTGTTCAGCGTCGTGGCCGGCACGCCTTCGGGCAGCCCGGCGGCGAAGCCCGCCTGGCGCGCCGGCGCCTGACCCTGGCCGGCGGGCAGGACGCAGCCCATCAGCAGCTCGCCCACCTGATCGGGGGCGAGGCCGGCGCGGTCCAAGGCCGCGGCGATGGCGACGCCGCCCAGATCGGCGGCGGTCGCGACCGACAGCTCGCCCTGAAAACCGCCCATGGGCGTGCGCGCGGCGCCGGCGATGACGATTGGGTCTTCGGACATGGGACCTCCTGCAGGTTCGGGCGGATGCGTCGGAGCCCTGTGTCGCCCGCGCCCTCGTCCCGCGCAAGGCGCTTGGCCGGGCCCCGCCGTCGGGGCCAGTCTCGGCCTCGGCCTCGGCGGCGCCGCCGCGACCCGACCCGCCGCGACCCGTCCACCCGAGGGCTTGAGGTCGTCAGGAACGGACGTTGCGGTCCGCTTGCGTCGTCCCGTCGCCGCCGAAACGCTCCCCGGCCGACGGCGTCGGGGGCCTCGACGCGTTTGGACGGCTCGGCCTGTCCAGGGTCCCGCATGGCGCGGTTCCCTCCGCAGCGCGCCCTTGCCGTGAGGCGCCTCGTTCGCGCAGTC
>JBCBYE010000797.1:0-1892 GCA_039816075.1 Pseudomonadota bacterium
ACGCCGGCTCAGACCCGCCGACGGCCACGGCCGGCAGTTCCTCGGCCAGCATCGACAGGTCGTTCAGGGTGTCGCCCGCGGCCAGCACGCGCCTCGGCTCCAGTTTCAGAAACTCGATCAGCCGACGCAGCGACGGACCTTTGGAAACGCCGCGCGGCAGCACGTCGAAGAACCGATCGGCGCTGACCAGCGGGTCATGGCCCAGCTCGCGCACCACGGCCTCGGCCCGCGGACGGTCGAACGTCCCGGGGTCCATGTCGTAGCTGACCCGGTGGCGAAACGCCGTCGGCTGCAGCGTCAGACCGGGCATTGCTTCCAGCGCCGCGCGCACGCGCGCGCCGGACTCGCCCCAGATCTCGGCGATCTCCGCCTCCAACTGCGGGATCGGCCTGACCCGTCCCTCGCCCGGCGAGGCGAACTCCACGCGCGCAAGGGTCGTGCCCACATCGCCCACGGCATAATCGGGCCAGGGCACGGGGGTCGTGGCGCACAGCTCCTCCAGAAACTCAGGATCGCGCCCGGTGACGAAGATCAGACCGATCTCCTCCCGCCGCGCCTCGATCCAACGGTAGAGCGTGGCGCGATCCGCGTCGGAGCCGCCCAGGAACGTGCCGTCCAGATCCGTGGCGAGCACGAAGCTCCAGCGCGCCGGGTCCGGCGTCGGTCTGTCGTCGGGGGCGGCGCCGATCATCCCATGCGCTCCGCGAAATGCTCCGCCGCCTCGGCCGCGGCCGGATGCGCGATCTTCAGGTCCAGGCGCCTCGGCTCCGCCTCCAGCGGGCTGGCCCACAGTTTGGCGAAGGTCTCGGGGATCGGCACGCCCTCGTGCAGAATGCCGCGCACCGCCTCGCTGATCGGCAGGTGCACGCCATGGGCGCGCGCCAGATCGGTGGCCGACAGCGCGCTGCGCTCTCCCTCCACCACCATGGGCTTGCCGTCGAAGCACTCGGCGCGCGACCGGCCCTCGCCCAGCTGCAGCCCCAGGCGCATGTTCCGCGACGTGGGCGAAGAGCAGGTCAGCGCCAGATCGCCGATCCCGGCCAGCCCGGTCACCGTTTCGCGTCTGCCGCCCAGCGGTTCGGCCAGCGCCTTCATCTCGTCGAGGCCGCGGGTGATCAGCGCCGCGCGCGTGTTCTCGCCGAAGCCGGCGCCCACGGCGATGCCGCAGGCGATGGCCAGCACGTTCTTCAACGCGCCGCCGGTTTCCACCCCCGGCAGATCGTCCGAAACGTAGGGGCGGAAGCTTTCCGTTCCCAGGGCCACGGCCAGGCGCGCGGCCAGCGTCGTCTCCGGCCGCCGGTCGAAATCGGGGCCGCAATCCGACGCGATGGTCGCCGCCGTCGGATGTCCGGTCGCCGCCTCGCCCGCGAAATTGGGGCCGGACAGGGCCGCGACGGGGTTCGCCGGCAGCTCTTCCGCCGCGACCTGGCTCATCAGCTTGCCGCTGCCCACCTCGATGCCCTTGGCGGCCAGGCAGACGCCCGCGCCGGGCGCCAGATGCGCCGACAGCGCCCGCGCCGTCTCGCGCACCGCCGATGTCGGCGTGGCGATGATCGCCGCATCGGCGCCGTGCACGGCCTCGCGCAGGTCGGAGGTCGGGTGCAGGTTGTCCGGCAGCATCGCCTCGGGCAGGCGCTGGGCGTTGCGCCGCTCCGCCCGCATCGCCGCGGCATGATCCTCGCGCCGCGCGTGCAGGCGCACGTCGCGGCCGGCCTGCGCGGCGATCACGGCCAGCGCGGTGCCCCAGGCGCCTGCGCCGATGACGGCCAGCGTCTGGATCGGCTCGCCGGCGTCGCGGCGGCGGTCGGGGTGGTCGAGGTCGAATGCGCTCATGACGTAAGCGGCTCTCCCGTTTCTCATGTCGAGCCCCCGCGCCGAGGTCCAGGGGCGGG
>JBCBYE010000057.1:0-12260 GCA_039816075.1 Pseudomonadota bacterium
CGCCCCCGCCGGCCGCGACAGCGCCGCGATCGCCACGCCCAGCGGCAGCAGCGTCAGGCTCGTCTCCCACGCCGCCCAGTCCCGCCGCGCCCCCAGATCGACGGGCACCAGGAACAGCATCGAGCCCAGCGCCAGATACAGCAGAAACGTCGCCCCGTTGATCGCCGAAAAGGCGCGCGAGCCGAAAAGCGCCAGCGGCATGATCGGGGCCTGCGCCCGCCCCTCCTGCGCCACGAACCCGGCCAGCGCCGCAAGGCCGAGCGCGCACAGGCCCCACGCCCTGGCGCCGCCGCCTTCGGCCGCCAGGGTCAGCCCGAACGCCAGCGCCCCGCAGCCCAGCGTCGCCAGCAGCGCGCCCGGCCAGTCCAGCGGCCCGGCCTGCACGTCCCGGCTTTCGGGCACGAAGCGCAGCGCCAGGACCAGGGCCAGGGCGCCGAAGGGCAGGTTCACCCAGAAGGCCCATCGCCAGCCCAGACCGTCGATCAGCAGGCTCCCCGCCGCCGGCCCCAGCGAGGTCGTCGCCGCCGCCGCGGCGGCCCACAGGCCGATGGCCCGGCCCCGCTCCGCCCGGGGATAGGCGGCCGAGAGGATCGCCAGGCTCTGCGGCGTCATCACCGCCGCCCCCGCGCCCTGCAGCGCCCGCGCCGCGATCAGGAACGGCCCGTCCGGCGCCAGCGCGCACAGCGCCGAGGCGGCCGTGAACGCGCAAAGGCCCCCGACGAAGACCCGCCGCCGCCCCAGCCGGTCCCCCAGGCCGCCGCCCGCCAGGATCAGCCCGCCCAGCATCAGCATGTAGGCGTTGGAGACCCACTGCGCCTCGGCGAAGCTCGCGCCGAGATCGGCCTGAAGGCGCGGCAGCGCCACATGCACCAGGGTCGAGTCGATGAAGCCCATGGAGGAGGCCACGATCGTCGCCGCCAGGATCCAGGGCCGCCGGCGGCGCAGCGCCTCCGCATCCGGCTCCGCCGCGCCCTCCGCCCCCGTCGCCATGCCGTCCGCCTTTGTCTTTGGCCGCGCCGCCGCTCCGCGTTAAGGTGAAGGCAAAGCGAGGAGCACGCCATGCCCAAAGCCAACCCGCACCGACCCTTCACGCCCGAACCGGCGCAGATGGCGCATCGGCCGGAGATCTCCGGCAACGCGATCAACGGGTTGGGCGAGACGGAGCCGCGCCGCCCGCGCATGGTCTACTGGGCGCCCGACCCGGACGACATCCCCCATGGCGGCATGCAGCGCTGGTTCTACACGGTCGACCCCGAAAACCCCGCGCGCGTGCAGATCCGCGAGACGCGGCGCAGGATCCTCGCCGCCCCCCTGCCCGACCTGGCGCCCGAACCGGCGCGGCGCGCGCCGCAGGACTGGACCGACGCGCTCTCGCAGTTCGTCGAGGCGGGCGATTGCGAGATGACCGGCGTGGCGGAGATGCGGCAGGACTGGGTGTTCGAACACGCCCATACCGACCGCGCCCGGGTCGTCATGCTGGGCGTGCAGCACGATTACGACGCGATCGCCACGGCGCCGGAGGATCCCGCCGGCCTCGAAGTCACCCGCCAATACGCCCGCGCCGCCGCCGCGGCCAAGAAGATCGCCGGATGGCTGCGGACCGAGGGGTGGGAGGCGGAGCCGCTGACCGGTCCCATGACCTCCGACATCGCCATGGTGCCCGCCGCGCTCGAATGCGGGTTCGGGGAGCTGGGCAAACATGGCTCTCTCATCAATCCCGAATTCGGGGCCTCGTTCCGCCTGTCCGCCGTGCTGACCGATGCGCCTTTCGCGCCGACGCCCAAGCGCGAATTCGGCGTCGACGAGTTCTGCCGAAGCTGCCGCATCTGCGAGGACGCCTGCCCGCCCTTCGCCCTTTCGCCCGACAAGCAGATGGTGCGGGGGGTGGAGCGTTGGTACGTCGATTTCGACAAGTGCCTGCCCTTCTTCAACCAGACCCATGGCTGCGCGATCTGCATCGCCGTGTGCCCGTGGTCGCGGCCCGGCGTCGGCTTCAACCTGGCCGACAAGCTCGCCCGTCGGGCGGAGCGGTTGGCGGCCGAGTGATGGCGCGGCCGAACCCGCACCGCCCCTTCACGCCCGATCCGGAGTTTCAGGCCCTGCTGCCGGAGGTCTACGGCAACGCCGTCAACGGGCTGGGCGAGACGGAGCCGCGGCGCCCCTCCATGGTCTGGTGGGCGCCGGACATGGACGCGGTCGAATTCGGCCCGGCGCAGAAATGGTTCTACGGCCACGAGCCGCCGGATCCGCGCCTGATGGAGCAGCGCGCCCGCCGCCGCGCGATCCTCGACGCGCCTCTGCCCGATCTCGCCCCGACGCCCGCGCGACGCTCGCCCGAGGACTGGACGGCGGCGCTGGCCCGCTTCGTGGAGGCGGGCGATTGCGAGATGACCGGCGTCGCGCCGCTGCGGCCCGAATGGGTCTACGATCACCACGACCTTCCCGGCTTCGCCAACGTCGTCATGCTGGGCGTGCAGCACGATTGGGAGGAGCTCAGGAGCGCGCCCGACGTGGTGGCGGGGACCGAGGTCACGCGCCAATACGTGCGCGCCGCGGCGGCGGCCAAGGCCGTGGCGGGCTGGCTGCGGCAGGAGGGGTGGGAGGCGGAACCGGTCACCGGCCCCATGACCGGCAAGATCACGATGATCCCGCCGGCGCTCGAATGCGGCTTCGGCGAGCTGGGCAAGCACGGCTCCCTGATCAACGCGGAGTTCGGCAGCGCCTTTCGTCTCGGCGCGGTTCTGACCGACGCGCCCTTCGCGCCGACGCCGCGGCGGACGTTCGGCGTGGACGATTTCTGCGCGTCCTGCCGGGTCTGCGAGGACGCCTGCCCGCCCTTCGCCATCGGCCCGGACAAGCGGATGGTCCGCGGGGTGGAGCGCTGGTACGTGGATTTCGACCGCTGCATCCCCTACTTCGCCGAGACCTCCGGCTGCGCGATCTGCATCGCGGTCTGCCCCTGGTCGCGGCCGGGCGTGGGCGTGAACCTCGCCGCGAAGCTGGCGCGCCGGGCCGAACGGCAGGAAAACGGCTGAGCCGGGACGCCGCCCCCGACGGAGCCGCCGCGCCCCGTCGCGGTGCGACGCGGCGCGGGGGAAACGCAAGGAAGCGCCCATGAAAACCGTTCGCGCCGGCGTGCTCGACGTCGCCTATCTGGACCACGGCCCGTCGAATGGCTCGCCCGACGGCCCCGTCGCGGTCCTCCTGCACGGGTTTCCCTACGCGCCCGACGCCTATGCGCAGGTCGCGCCGCGCCTGGCGCAGCGGGGGCTGCGCGTCGTCACGCCGTTCCTGCGCGGCTACGGCCCGACGCGCTTCGCCTGCGCCGCCACGCCCCGGTCGGGCGAACAGGCGGCCCTGGGCGCGGATCTGCTGGCCTTGCTGGAGGCGCTGGGGATCGAGCGCGCGATCCTCGCCGGCTACGATTGGGGCGGACGCGCCGCCTGCGTCGTCGCCGCCCTGTGGCCGGAGCGTGCGGCGGGTCTGGTCAGCGGCGGCGCCGCCTGCAACCTGCAGAACATTCCGGCATCCGGCCGCCCGCCCTCGCCCGCGATGGCGCAGGCCTTCTGGTATCAGTGGTACTTTCACACGCCCCAGGGCGTGGAGGCGTTGCGGACGCGGCCCGAGGCGCTCTGCCGCCACATCTGGCAGGTCTGGTCGCCGTCATGGACGTTCGACGAGGCGACGTTCGACCGCTCCGCCGAGGCCTTCGCGAACCCCGACTTCGCCGCCGTGGTCGCCCATTCCTACCGCCATCGCCACGCGGCGGCGCCGGGCGATCCGGCCTATGCCGCGATCGAGGCGCGCCTCGCCGCCCTGCCGACCATCGCCGTGTCGACGGTCAACCTGCATGGCGACGACGATGCGGTGGACCCGCCCGAGGCGGAGGCCGAGGGCCGCCGCCGGTTCACCGGACCGTTCCAGCGGCGCCGGCTGCCCGGCATCGGCCACAACATCCCGCAGGAGGCGCCCGAGGCCTTCGCGCAGGCGGTGCTGGACCTCGCCTGACCGCCTCAGACGGGGGCCGCCTGCGCGAACAGCGCGCCATAGCCCCCGGGCCGCGCCGCGACGCCCGACAGGGCCAGGGCCCGCCACAGGCTCGCCTGGTTCGCCGTGACCACGGGGCGGCCCGACGCCGCCTCCGCCGCCTCGATCAGCGCGACGCAGCGAAAGCCGGTGCCGAAGATCAGCACGCCGTCCGCCTCCGCCGGGCACCGGGCGAGAATCTGATCGAGCAGCAGGTCCGCGCGCTGCGCCATGTGCATGCGCTCGGCATAAAGCCGGTTCGGCGGCACGTCTCGCCAGCGCGCCTCGGGCACATGTCGGAACAGGGCGGCGGGCGAGGCGCCGTGGCGCGCCAGATAGGCCTCCGCCTGGGCGAAGGCGCCGTCCCCGAACCAGGGCGGCAGCACGACGAACGGCTTCGTCGCGTTCACGGCCCGCAAGGCGGCGAGGCAGTCCTGCCCGTTGGTGGTGACGGCCGGCCCGGGTCCCATCGCCTCGGCCAGGGCCCCGGCCGCCGCGGCGTCCCAGCCCTCGCCGCCCACCAGGGAACTGGTGGAATGGGCCAGGACCGCCGCCGACAGGCCCATGCCGGCGAACTGCGCGGCCCCGCGCGCCAGATCCGGCGACAGCCGCGCCCGCGCGCCGTCCCAGGCCACCCAGGGCGAGGGCGCCGTGACGCGGGCCGCATGAACCGAGACGCCGGGCGGGGCCATGGCCCACCATTCCGCCTCCGGCACGGCCTCCGCCCCCACGATGAAAAGGCCGATGCGCGCCGAGGCGCCCCAATTGTCGCCCTGCAACGCCGCGCTCATGCGCCCTCCAGTCCCCTCAGCCCCGCCTGCGCCGCCAGCGCCACGGCCAGCGCCCAGGCGAAGCTGGCGAGCGTGCCGACGATGACGTACTCGCTCGCATCGCGGTTCGCGACCTCGTTGAAGCGCAGGACGGACTTGGCGGCGATCAGAAACCCGATGGCCGCCGGCTGGCCGATCAGCATCAGCATCAGGACCAGCAGCCGCTCCAGCTGCCCGATGGCCGCCCCGCCCTTGGGCAGGCTGCCCGCATCGGCCGGCGCCGGCAGGCCGCTCATATAGGCGCCGACCGCATGGCCCCCCGCCCAGACGGCCGCGATCAGCGCCGCGGCGATCAGCATGACGCGCGGCGCCTCGGCCATCAGCGGCGCCGCCGGCCCCTCCGCCGCGGCCCACGCGGCCCAGAGCCCGGTCTGCCAGGCCCCCGGGTCGACCGCCGCCGCCGCCGCGACGAAAACCGCATGCGCCGCCTGGTCGAGCAGGAACGGCCGCGCCCCGCCGCCGCCCCCGAAATGCGCCTTGATCGCGTCCACGACCAAATGGCTGACGAAGATCAGCACCAGCCCCGCGCCCGGGGGGCCGAAGCCCAGCGCCGCCCAGCTGGCCAGCGTGACCAGCGTCACATGCAGCAGCAGCACCTCCGCCCGTCGCTTGTTCGCCGCCATCCAGCCGGTCTGCACGACGAAATCGCCGACCACGTGCCCCAGCAGCAGGGCGATGGCGGTCTCAAGCATGGCCGCGCCTCCGACGAAGCGCCGTCGATGCCCCCGACGCCCGCTGCCGGTCGCCGCGCGCCGCGTTCAGGGCCGGCTCGACGCCTGCAAGGCGGCGCCGCGAGCTCGCCCGTCCTGCGTCGTTCGCCGTCATGGCGCCCAATCCAAAAACAACCCGAATAGGTTGTAACTGAAAAAACAACCTCTCTCAGGCCGCATGCGACGACTCCAGCGCCTCAAGCGCCGCTTCGATCGCCCACCAGCCCGCGCCGTCGAGCGCCTTGGACACGGCCTGCTGCGATACGTCCAGACGCTCCGCCGCCTCGTCCTGCGTCAGCCGACGCTCCGCCTGCGGCGCGATCATCAGTGCGATGCAGCGGGCCTGGATCGGCTTCCACCGCTGCGAAAGCGCGTCGCACAATGGCGCCGCGGCGCGCTGGGCGGCGGGCGCGTCCGGGCTCAGGCCCAGACCGTGCCGGGTCTTCAGCGCGTCCAGCGCGGCGCCGGAGGCGATCGGCGCCGCGCCCTCCGCCGTCGCCAGATCGCCCGACGCCGGCAGGCGCACCGGCCCGACGCCCAGGCCCATCCGGGTATCCGCCAGCTTGTCAGACAGCGCCTCGGCCCGCACGCGCAACGCCGCACGCAGGGCCCAGCGGCCGTCGGGCCCCAGGGCCTGCCAGCCGTCGCCGCGAAATCGTTGGAAACGCGCGTCGCGGCCCGACCAGGCCGCCGCCGCCTCGGCCCCGCGCCGATACGCGGCCATGGCCGCGTCCAGCGCCTCGGGGCTCAGCTTGCGCGAGCGGACGACGTCGCCCGTCAGAACGACGGCGTCGATCGCGTCGATCGAACCGTTCAAGCGGTCACTCGTCGCGATAGACCCGCTCGCGCCGCTCATGCATCTCCTGCGCCGCAAGGCTCAGCGTGGCGATGGGGCGCGCGTCCAGCCGCTTGAGGCTGATCGGGTCGCCGGTCACCTCGCAATAGCCGTAGGAGCCGTCCTCGATCCGGCGCAGCGCGCTCTCGATCTTGGAAATCAGCTTGCGCTGGCGGTCGCGGGTGCGCAGCTCCAGCGCCCGGTCGGTCTCGGCGCTGGCGCGGTCGGCGATGTCCGGCACCGCCTGGGCGCTGTCCTGCAGGCCCTCGATGGTGGACTTGCCTTCCTCGAGCAGGCTGTCGCGCCACTCCATCAGCTTGCGGCGGAAGTACTCTTTCTGGCGCAGGTTCATGAACGGCTCGTCGTCCGTCGGCATGTATTCGCTGTCCAGAATGATTTCGGATTTCATCGCGCGGCACCTCGATGCTCTGCCCACCCCTGGCGGCCGGGTCCGGGGTTTTGCGCGAGCGGCGCAACCCACGCCCCGCCTCGCCTCCCGCTGCCGACTGCGACGTCCGTATACGGCCGCCGATGCGTTAAGTCACGCGCAAGGTTCCCATAAAGAACGTTTCCAGGCCAAACCGCTTCGTTTCGGCGCAAAACCCTTCCAGCGAACGGGCGCGCGCGCCGATGGGCGGAAACGCGACCGCCCCTTGCCGCCCCGGCGGGCGGGCGCCACTCTCCGCCCGAACCCGGATTCCCGCGCGAAAGGCCCGTAACCGCATGAGATTCGACGGCACACGCGACTACGTCGCCACGGACGACCTCAAGATCGCGGTCAACGCCGCCATCGCTCTCGAACGTCCCCTGCTGGTCAAGGGAGAGCCGGGCACCGGCAAGACCGAGCTGGCGCGCCAGGTGGCCGGCGCGCTCGCCGTGCCGATGCTCGAATGGTCCGTCAAATCCACCACCCGCGCGCAGCAGGGCCTTTACGAATACGACGCCGTCTCCCGCCTTCGCGACAGCCAGCTGGGCGACGCGCGCGTCAAGGACATCGGCAACTACATCAAGCGCGGCAAGCTGTGGGAGGCCTTCGAGGCGGACGGCAAGGTCGTGCTGCTGATCGACGAGGTGGACAAGGCCGACATCGAGTTCCCCAACGACCTTCTGCAGGAACTCGATCGCATGGAGTTCTTCGTCTACGAGACCGGGGCCACGGTGAAGGCGCGCCATCGTCCCATCGTCATCATCACCTCCAACAACGAAAAAGAGCTGCCGGATGCCTTCCTGCGCCGCTGCTTCTTTCACTACATCCGCTTTCCCGAGGCCGAGACGATGGCCGAGATCGTCAAGGTCCACTTCCCCGACCTCAAGCAGACGCTGCTGCGCGCCGCGCTGACCCAGTTCTACGAGATCCGCGAGACGCCGGGCCTGAAGAAGAAGCCGTCGACGTCCGAGGCGCTCGATTGGCTCAAGCTGCTGATGTCCGAGGATCTGGACGCCGCCGATCTGCGCGGCGACGCCGCCGACGCCCTGCCGCGGCTGCACGGCGCCCTGCTCAAGAACGAGCAGGACGTGCACCTGTTCGAACGCCTCGCCTTCATGGCCCGCCGGCAGCGCGGCGGGTGACGATCTCGGGCGCGCCCTCGCTCTGGGCCGACCTCCGACCCCGGCGGGGCCGGCGCGCCCCGTCGGGGCGCGATCTGCCATGATCCAGGCGCTCACCGACGCGATCCTGCCGATCTTCGCGGTCATGGCGCTGGGCTTCGCGCTGGGCCTGCGCGGCATGGTTTCGGCCGAGGGGCCGGCGCATATCAACCGTTTCGTGCTGCTGGTGGCGGTGCCGTCGCTGCTGTTCGCGATCCTGGTCGACGCACCGCTCTCGGCCTTCGATTGGGAGGCGATCGGGCTCTACATGGCCGGCGAGGCGGTGGTCTATCTGGTCGGCTTCCTGCTGGCCCGATACGTCTTCGGCCGCGCGCCGGACGAGGCGCTGCTGCTCGGCTTCGCCGCCGCCTTCGTCAACCACGTGCTCTTCGTGCTGCCGGTGGCCCAGGGCCTCTATGGCGACGCGGCGGCCGCGCCGATCGCGGCCATCGTCATCGTCGACGCGCTCTTCACCTGGCCGCTGACCGTCATCGCGATGGAGGCGATCAAGGGCCAGGGCCGGCCGCTGATCTCCATCCTCGGGCAGGTTCTGCGCAACCCGATGCTGGCGGGGCCGGCCCTGGGCCTCGCCGTCAACCTCGCGGGCCTCGGCGTCCATCCGGGGCTGGAGCGTTTCGCGGGCTTCGCCGGCGCCGCCGCCGCGCCCGCGGCGCTCTTCGCGCTGGGCGTCACGCTTTCCGCCTCGGATCTGCGCCGCTTCGGCGCCGCCTCCGTCACCATCGCGGCCCTGGCGGTGCTGGCGCATCCCGCCCTGGTCTGGGCCGCGAACGGCGCCCTGCCCGGCGGGTCCGAGGCGCGCGATCTGATGGTTCTGCTCGCCGCCGGCCCCTGCGGAGCCATGCCCTACGCGCTCGCCACCTTCTACGGCACGCCCCCCCATTCCATCGCCAAGGCCATCGTGCTGAGCACCACGGCCAGCCTCTTCGCCCTCGCGCTGCTGGCCTGACATGTCAGGCCGGCACGACAAGTCTCTCGACGCGCGGCGCCGCGCCGGCTACATTGTGCAGCGCAGCATTCCGCTGAGGGGACACCAGCCATGGCTTTCGACGCGCCGCCGCTGTTCACGCCGGGCGCTTCGCCGCTCGCCGCCCGCAACGCCGCCTTGGACTGGGCCTTCTACGACGTCGGATCGCTGAGCGCGGCCGAAGCGGGGCTGCTCGCCGCCGAAACGACGCTCGAAGGCTCCATCCTCGTGGTGCATCCCAATGCCGAACGCGCCGGCGTCGCGCTGGAGAAGTTCGAGGGGTTCGAAGGCTTCCGCGCCGCGCCCGGAGCCCTGCTGCGCCGCTTCGCGCTGGCCGGCGTGGGCTCCTCCGACCTCGGGGCCGCGGCCCTCGCGCGCACGCTGGCCAACCATCTGGGCGAGCCGGTCGGGGCCATCGTCGCCGGCTACGGCGCCGCCGATCTGGTGGCCGAGGCGCTGGGCGGCTGGTTCTTCTTCGGCGGGGCCAATCGTCTGCTGGCGCCGGCGGAGCCGCCGTCGAAACGGCTCGCCGCCGCGATCCTGTCCTCGGACGACGCGGCGTCAGCCGCCAGCCGCCGGCTGACCTGGGACGCCGCCACCCTGCTGCGCCTGCTGCGCGAGCCCGAGCGTCAGGTCGCGACCCTCCTGGGCCATTCCAAGGGCTCGCTGACGATCAGCTTCGCGCTGCAGGTCCTCGCGCTCGCCGACGCGGCCAACTTCGCGCGCCTGGGCGAGGCCCGCGTGGTCACGGCCGGCGCGGTGCAGCCCATGCCCCCGGGCCTGGGCGACGTCCGCCAGTTCCTCGGGGCGCTGGACTGGTTCGGAGAGCTCAACTCCGACCCTACCGTGCGCCGCACGCTGGTTCCGCACGCCTGGCACCACCTCAACACCCAAACGCCCGCGCATCTGGATCTCGCCGCCGCGCTCGCGGGCCGGCTGGACTGACCGCGCCGCCCCGCGCGCAACCGACGCGGGCCGCGCGCCGGCGCGCCGCCTTGCCCCGCACGCGGCGCCCGGCTATCCCCGCGCCATGGTCACGATCCGCCCTCTCGAACCCCGCGACGCGGCGCAATGGCGCCGCCTCTGGACGGGCTATCTCGACTTCTACGAAACGACCGTCGGCGACGAGGTCCATGCGGCCGCCTTCGCGCGCAACCTCGAGGGCGGCGACCCCGCCATGCACGCGCTTGTGGCGGAACGGGACGGCGCGCTGATCGGGCTCGTCCACTACATCTTCCACCGCCACAACTGGCGGCTGGAGGACGTCGTCTACCTGCAGGACCTCTACGTCGACCCGCAGGCGCGCGCCGGCGGCGTCGGCCGCGCGCTGATCGAGGCGGTCTACGCCGCGGCCGACGCCGCCGGGCGCCCGTCGGTCTACTGGACCACGCAGGAGTTCAACTATCGCGGCCGCGCGCTGTACGATCAGGTCGCAACCCGCACCCCGTTCATCAAGTATCAGCGCTGAGACAAGGGGGCGGCCGATGCTCTTGACCCTGACCTTCGCGGGCTTCTTCGCCCTGGGCTGGCTGCGCGCCGCTCGCGCCGGCGGCGGCACGGCGGACAAGCTGCGCTACGGCGCGATTCACGGGCTGGCGGCGACGCTGGTGGTCTTCGCCGTGGCGACGGTGGGCGATTTCACCGGGCTTTTCAGCTAGGATCCCGCGGGGTCGGCGCCCGCGCCGCGCCGCCCAGCGCCGGGGGCAGCAGCCGCCGCGCCGCCAGCCACAGCGCCGCCGGCGCCAGCGCGCTCAACCCCAGGGTCAGCAACGGCGCCTCCGCCCCCGCATGGCCGAGCGCGGCGAAGGCGAAGCCCATGGGCAGGCAGCCGCAGGCCAGCGCGGCGGCGAAACGCCCCGGCGCCATGCGCGCCACGCCCGCGCAGACCGACACGACTTCGGGCAGCACGGGCATCCAGCGCGACAGCGCCACCAGCCAGCCGCCGGCGCGCGCGAACAACGCCTCGCCCTCAGCCAGGGCTTCGGGCCCCAGCAGCGCGGCCGCCGCCGGCCGGCCCGCCACGCGCCCCAGGCCGTAACCGACGCCTCCGGCGAGGGCCGAGCCGAAGGCCGCGGCCAACCCGCCCCACAGCGGGCCGTAGATCAGCCCCAGCGCCGCCATCACCACGGTCGTGGGAATCGGCAGCGCCAGATCCGCCACCAGCAGGGCCGCCCCGGCGGTCCAGGCCCAGGGGCCCCAGCGCTCCAGCCGAGCCTGCGCCGCCTCCTGCGACAGCGCCGCCTCGATCCCTTCGCCCCAGATCGCGAAGGGAAGCAGGACCGCCAGCGCCAGGACCAGCACGAGGATCGCGAACTTCGCCATGGACGCAGCCTCGGCCCTGCGGCGCCTGCAGGTCAAGCAAACGTGGCCGGCATCGTCGCGTTCATGCAAACGACAGCCGTGAAAGCTGTCGAGTCGTCGCCCTGGACGTCCTGCGAAAGGAGCGTTCGAAAAGGCAACGAAAGAATGGACATGCGGCAATTCGTTCCCTTACGCTAGGTCCTGTAGGCCGGCGAGCCGCTCGACCAAAGCCTCCCGAAAGCAGAGGGGGCCTTCGCTGGCGCAACCTAGGGAGAACCCGCGTGAAAAGAACCGTCACCGCCCTTCTGTCCGCCGCCGCCGCCACGGCGCTGATCGCCGGCGCCGCCGCCGCGGACGTCAAAGTGAAGCTGGAGCCTGTGGCCACCGGCCTCAACTCGCCCCTCGCCATGGTCCAGCCGGCCGGCGACGACCGCATGTTCGTGGCCGAACAATGGGGCCGCGTCATGATCATCGAGGACGGCGAGATGCTCGGCACGCCCTTCCTCGACATCCGCGCGCTGGTCATCGACCGGCACCCCGATTTCGACGAGCGCGGCCTGCTCGGCCTCGCCTTCCACCCCGACTTCGCCTCCAACGGCAAGTTCTACGTGTCGTACTCGGCCCCGCTCGACTTCCAGGGCGATCTCGGCCAGATGCTGTGGTATTCGCATTCCAACATCGTGTCGGAGTTCACCGTCTCCGCCGACGATCCCTATTCCGCGAACCGCATGTCGGAGCGGATCCTCAGCTCCACCCCCTGGCCCCAGTTCAACCACAACGGGCACTGGATCGGCTTCGGGCCCGACGGCATGCTCTACGTCTCCATGGGCGACGGCGGCTACGCCAACGATTGGGGCATCGGCCACAACCCGCAGACCGGCAACGGCCAGGACATGACCACCGTTCTGGGCAAGATGATGCGCATCGACCCAGAAACGGGCGAGGCGCCGGCGGACAACCCGTTCGTCGACGACGAGGACGTCGAA
>JBCBYE010000312.1:0-5689 GCA_039816075.1 Pseudomonadota bacterium
CGGGCGGGGCCCGGCGCTTGGATCTCTCATCCGGGTCCGGGCCCCGGCGCGACGGCGCCGGACCTCGACCTCAGGCGGCCAGCCCCTTGCGCCGGCTCGCCACGCGCCACAGCGCGAAGGCGCCCAGCAGCATCGGCGCGGCCAGCGGCACGGGAATGGCCGACACCTTGATGGAGTAGCGCGCCGAGGCGCCGTTTCCCCGGAACGACAGCCCGTAGGTCCCCGCGGCATAGCTGCGCGTCAGGCCCACGTCCGACGTGGTCAGCGTCTCGAAGATCGAGGCGGTTCCGGTCGGGTTCGGCGACAGGTCGAAGCCGACATTCGTCGCGGCGCCGCCGTCGTTCAGCAGGCTCACCAGTTCCAGCGTGAAGGGCACGTCGAACGCGAACTGCAGGCCGTCGATCCCCGTTTTCACCACGCGGCCGTCGAGCGTGAAGCCCTCTCCGGCGCTGAACCCTCCATCGGGGTTGTTCGCGTCGACCCGCCCCTCGAAGTCGATGATCGGGTTCGTGGCCGGACCGGACAGCTCGCCCAGATCGTTTCCGTTGCTGAACGGCCCTTCGGAGAATTCCGTATGGGTGATCGCCGACGCGGACCCGCCGATCAGCGCGAAGGCAAGCGCCGCAGCGGCGCGATACGCGAACTTGAACATGTCTTTCCCCACATGGCCGACGCGCCGCCGGCAGATTCGTTAACTCGTGGTTCATTTAGCTGAAGTCGGAAATAATGAACAGCCTGTTCATTCGTACCGGAGATCCGCGAGCCGCCGCACCCCCGACTGCGCCCGGCGCCCGAGACGTCGGCGCCTGACCGTCCGACCGGGCCGCGCGACGAGGTCGCCGCGCGGCCGCGCGCGCCTCAGGCCCGCTTGCGCCGCCGGGCCAGCCAGCCCAGGCCGCCGAAGGCGGTCAGCGCCAGCGGCAGCGCCGCGGGAACCGGCACGTCGGCGCCGACGCCGCCCGCGCGCCCGCCCGGAACCGGCTGCGGCGCCAGGCTCAGATAGCTGCGATAACCCGCATTGCTGCTCGCCACGCCGTTGACGTAGACCAGCGAGCCGTCGCCGCTGTCGATGTTGCCGATGCCGTAGAGCAGGTCCGGGCGCGGTCCCGGCCCGCCGTTGGAGATGTCGCCGTTGGCCACGCGCCCGGCGCCCCAGAACCCGTCGTCGTTCGACAGTCCGCCGCCCGTGCCGCTCAGCCGCGCCGCGGTCAGCCCGGCCGTGTCCGAGAACCACCACTCGCCGTCCAGCGTCGGCGTCAGGCCGTTCACGTTGTCGGTGATCGACCAGGACACCGCGACGCCCGAGGCCTGGGCCGTCAGCATGCGGTCCGAGATCGTCTGCGCGTCGTCGAACAGCCAGTCGATGACGATGTCGTCGTTGCGCCCGCCGTCGCCCAGGTCGATCACCTGGCGCCAGCCGGTATGCACCGCGCCCGACAGCGACGTGTCGAAGAACGGCGACGAGGTCGGCGTCAGCGCGCCGCCGGCATCGCCGTAGGCGAGACGCTCCGCATGGGCGTTCGGCGCGAAGACGGCGAAGATGGTCGACGCCTGCGCGGCGGCGGTCGAAGAGATCGCAAGCGCGGCCGCGGCCGCGATGATGCGCATGGTCATGGTGCTTACCCCCAAGGCGAGCTGATTGGCTGCCCCGGGAGATGCCAGCGCGCGGCGGATCGATCCAGTCAACACAGGCTTAACCCGTCCGAAGACGACCTTAACGGGCGCGGCGCCGCGCGCAGGGCCAGCGCTTGACCCGCATCGGCGGGCCAGACGCCGCCCCGCGCGGTCGTCTCAGAGGGCGCAGATCACGTCGCCGGAATTGGCGGCGTCGGGCAGGGCGGTCAGCCGCGCCGCCATGGCGTCGCCGTCCATCCAGGGCCCGTCCCAGGCATGGCTTTCGCCCAGGCTCAGGCGGAACCGCGCGCAGCCGAGCGTGCGGGCCCGCGCCAGCGCCGACAGCCCCGCCGCCCGCGCGGCGGTGGTGACCTCGAAGCTCAGGCGCGGGGGCGGGGCGGTCAGGCCGGCCAGTACCTCGGCCTCGAATCCCTCCACGTCGATCTTGATGAAATCGGGGGGGCCATGGGCGGCGGCGAGGGCGTCGAGCGTGGTCACCGGCACCTCCGCCGCGCCGTCCCAGCGCTGCCCCTCCCATCCGACAGCCCCGCGCGTCGCCTCCACGAAGGCGTCCGACAGGGTCGAGACGGTGGGGTTCGCGCGGTTGACGTGCAGGACCGCGCGCCCGTCCGCCGGGCCGCAGGCGGCCTCCACCACCCGCACGCCCGCATCGCGGCCATGGGCCAGACGCAGCCAGCGGGCCATGATGGGCTGAGGCTCCACCGCCGTGACCTCCGCGCCCAGGCGGCGGAAGGCGACGACCCGGTCGCCGGCATGGGCGCCCACATCGACGACGCGGCGGGCGCCGGGCGCGACCTCCGCCATGAACGCGGTCAGGGAGCGCAGGTGGCCGGGGCGGCGGTAGACCGCGAGCGATCGCGCCAGTCCCGCCGCCTCCCGCAACATCGCGGCTAGGAGGCCCGGCGGCGACGGCGACGCCGTCCGTCGCCCTCGCCCTCGCCGCCCGAACCGCCGCCCCCGCCGCCGTAGGACACCGCGGGCAGGGTCGCGACCTGGCGCAGCTTGCGGTAGGCGGCGGTCTTGTGCGGCACCGCCATGGCGCCGACGAAATGCTCCTGAAACGCCGGCTCCACCGCGGTCTCGATCTTTTCGATGCGCCGCACCACGCGTCCGATTTCGGCCCGCGCGGCCCGGTCCAGCAGGGCGATGCGGGCCCCGGTGCCGGCGGCGTTGCCGGCGCTGGTCACCTTGTCGACCTCGCAATCGGGCGCCATGCCCAGCACCAGCGCGTGCAGCGGCGAGATATGCGCGCCGAAGGCCCCGGCGAAGACCACGCGGTCGAGGCTTTCGACCCCGAAACGATCCATCAGCAGGCGGGCGCCGGCGGTCAGCGCGGCCTTGGCCAGCTGGATGGCGCGCACGTCGTTCTGCGTCACGCGGATCGGCGCGCCCGCCTCGGGCCGGTGCAGGACATAGGCCCAGGTACGCCCGTCGGCCTCGGTCATCGGCGCGCCGAGCTGATCGGGCGAGCCGACGACGCCGTCCTCGTCCATCACTCCGGCCAGGCGCATCTCCGCCAGCGCCTCGATGATGCCGGAGCCGCAGATGCCCGTGACGGCGGAGGCGTCGAAGCCGTCCTCGTCCGACCACATCTCCTGCCCGATGACGCGGAAACGGGCGATCTTGGTCTGCGGATCGATGCGCACCCGTTCGATCGCGCCGGCGGCCGCGCGCTGCCCCGCGCTGATCTGCGCGCCTTCGAAGGCCGGGCCCGTGGGGGAGGAGCACGCCAGCACGCGGGACGTGTTGCCCAGCAGGATCTCGGCGTTGGTGCCCACGTCGACGACCAGCACCATGTCCTCGCTGTCCTGCGGCGCCTCGCTCAGCGCCACGGCGGCGGCGTCGGCGCCCACATGGCCGGCGATGCAGGGCAGCAGATGCACCCGCGCGCCCGGGTTCACGCCCAGCCCCAGCTCCGCCGCGCCCAGATCCACCGCCTCGGCCGTGGCCAGCGCGAAGGGCGCCCAGCCCAACTCCACCGGGTCCACGCCCAGGAACAGGTGGTGCATCACCGGGTTGCAGACGATCACCGCCTCCAGAATGTCGTCGGCGCTCGCCTCCGCCTCGGCCGCGCACTCGGCCAGCAGGGCGGTCAGCGCCTCGCGCACCGCCGCGGTCATCTCCGCCGCGCCGCCGGGGTTCATCATGGAATAGCTGACCCGGCTCATCAGATCCTCGCCGAAGCGGATCTGCGGGTTCATCACGCCCGAGCTCGCCCCGACCTCGCCCGTGCGCAGGTCGGTCAGGTGGCAGGCAATGGTGGTGGAGCCGATGTCCACCGCCGCGCCCCAGACCGGCGCCTCGCGCAGGCCGGGCCACAGGTCCAGCAGGCGCGCCGGTCCGCCGCGCCCATCGTCGTGCAGGGCGGCGGTCACCTTCCAATCGCCCTCGCGCAGCACCTTCTGCAGCTTGGACAGAAGGCGCAGATCGGCCTCCGCCCGCTCCACGCCCCACTGCTCGCGCAGCGCGGTCTTCAGCCGCTCCAGATCGCCGGAGGGGTGGTGCATGTCGGGCTCGGTCACCTCGACGTAGCGAAGGACGACCGCGGGATCGAGGCGGATGTCCCGCGCCTCGGCCCGCTTGCGCACGACCTGCCGGTGCACCTGGCTTTCGGGCGGCACGTCGATCACCACGTCCGACACGATGGTCGCCTGGCAGCCCAGGCGCCGCCCGTCGATCAGCCCGCGCTTGTCCTTGTAGCGCTGCTCCACCGCGTTCCACGCGCTCAGCGCCGTGGTCTCGGACGTCACGCCATGCTTGTCGAACCGCCCGAAGCTCGGGGTGATCTGACAGCGCGAACAGATGCCGCGCCCGCCGCAGACGCTGTCGAGGTCCACGCCCAGCTGCCGCGCCGCGGTCAGCACGGGCGTTCCGACCGCAAAGCGCCCCCGGCGGCCGGAGGGGGTGAAGATCACGAGCGGGTCGTCGGACATGGGCGGGTTCGGCCTCCTCGCTGCGGGGTTCGAGCGGGATGTAGCCTCGCCCGCGCCCGGTGACGAGGGGATTAAGCGCCGCGGTCCGCGGCGGGAAAGAGGCGGACCAGCCGCGCCCGCGCCTCGGGCGCGTCCTCGCGCCCCACCGCCGGCGCCGCGCGGCGGCCCAGGAAGAAGCCGGTGGTGCGCAGGCTGTCGGCGATCTGCCGCTCGGTCCAGGGTTCGCCAAGCCAGAAGCCGGGCAGGGGCAGCAGCCGCCCCGCATAGGGCTCCCCGGCCGAGGCGCTGACCGCGCGGCCGGATCGGGGCGACACCCAGACCAGCGCGTCGTTGCCCCCGGTGGCGGCGCATTCGCTGAGATCGAGGCCGTAGCCGAGCTCGCCCAGCAGCTCCACCTCCCACAGCGCGTAGAGCGCCGGCCAGGCCGCGTCGCGCCCCAGGGCGTCGACCAGCGCCAGGGTGCGCGCGTAAAGGTCCGGCAGCGGCTCCCGCTCCGGCAGAAAGGCGAGGCAGAGGGCGGAGAGGGCGCCCATGGCCGCCAGCGCCCGGCGGTCGCCCATCAGCGCCGCGGCGCGCGAGCGGATCGGATCGACGCGCCAGGCGCCCATGTGCTCTTCGAGCCGCGCGCGCCATTCCACCTGCAGCTGCGCGCCGGGCTGCAGGACCGGCGCCATGCGGCGGCTGCCGCCCCCGGGCGCGACGCCGGCATGACGGCCATGCTCGGCGGTGAGGATGTCGAGGATCGCGGCCCCCTCGCCATGGCGGCGGGCGGCGAGCAGCAGACCTTCGTCGCGCCACTCAACGGCCATGGCGGGCCCTTGCCCGGGGCGCGTCCCTCGGGGGCGTCGAGCCCCCTCGGGCCGCGGCCGGCTTCGCCGGCCCGGCGCCAGGAACGGCAGACGTTGCTCGGGCTTCCTGGTTTTCGCTGTTTGCTGAGAAGGCCCGCAAGAGCGGGCCTCTGGCGAGCGCGCGGCGAGTCGCCGCCCGGCGTTCACGCCAGGTCCGGCGGGGCCTCAAGGCCAAGCCCGCCTCCGACGGGTCGCCGCGCTGCGCGTGCGAGCCTTGACCCTGTCGACGACTCGCCTTCGTGCCGACGGCGGCGCCTGGCGGCGAGAGGCGAG
>JBCBYE010000813.1:0-1816 GCA_039816075.1 Pseudomonadota bacterium
ACGGCCGCCCCCCGGCGACCGGCGACGTGCCGCTGCCGGCCGCCGGTTGGCTGACGCTGGCGGGCCTGGGCGCGCTCGGCGCGCTGCGTCGCCGCCGCAAGACGGCCTGATCCCGCGTCGCCCGCCAGAAGGCTGCCAAGGGCCCGGCCACGCCGGGCCCTTCGTCGTTTCGGCGGCCGTCAGGCCGGCTTGCGCGCCACGACGAAGACGGCGGCGCGGCGGCCGGGGCGCCAGTCCCGCTCCACCTCGAAGCCGGCCTCGCGGAGGGTTCGGATCCACGCCTCGCGCCGCAGGAAGTGGACATGCGGCGCCCGTCCCAGCCAGCGCAGCACGGGCAGAACCGGGCGCAGAAAGCCAAGACCGTCGGCGAGGCAGACGGTGGAGCTGACGAAGGCGCCGCCCGGCCGAAGCCAGTCGCGGATGCGGCGCAGGGCGGCCGGCTGATCCTCCACCAGGTGCATCAGGCTCATCGCCAGCACGGCGTCGTAGGCGCCGGCCGGGGCCTGCAGCGTCTCCACCGTGGCCCGCTCGAACGTCACGTTGTCGACGCCGGCCTCCGCCGCGCGGCGGCGGCCGTGGTCCAGCATCTTCTCGGACATGTCGGTGGCGTGGACGCGCGCGGCATGGGGCGCGTGGCGCACCGCAGTCATGCCCGTGCCGCAGCCCAGCTCCAGCACCTGAGCATCGGCCCGCAGCAGGGCCTGGTTCAGGCGCAGCTTTTCCTCGTAAGCGTCCAGGTCGCCGATCTTGGAGCGGGCGTAGCGGTCTGCGACGCGGTCCCAGAACGGGGTTTCGTGCCAGGCGGGGGCGGTTCGGGTCATCACGGCGTCCATGACGGGGTCTCCGGCGATAAAGCGTAGTCTGCGTGTGCAGCGCCGATCTAGACCCGTCGCGCGCGCCTGGGAATTGACGAAAGGCGCAGGACGATCATACGAAAACGCATGGATTGGAGGAGCGTCGCCTTCGACTGGAACCGCGCGCGGGCCTTCCTCGTGACCGCCGAGGAGGGATCGCTGTCGGCTGCCGCGCGGGCCCTGGGGCAGACGCAGCCGACGCTGGGCCGCCAGATCATGCGCTGGAGGACGAGCTGGGCCTGGCGCTGTTCGAGCGGGTCGGCAAGGGCCTGTCGCCCACCCCCGGGGGGCTGGAGCTGTTGGAACATGCCCGCGCCATGGCGGAGGCGGCCGGCCATGTCTCGCGCATCGCCACGGGGCAGAGCCAGTCGGTGGAGGGCAGCGTCCGCCTCTCCGTCACTCAGGGTTATGCCGTGCATCTGCTGCCGGGGATGCTGCGGCGCCTGCGCGACAAGGCCCCGGGGCTGGAGGTGGAGATCGTCGCCAGCAACGAGACCTCGGACCTGCGGCGGCGCGAGGCGGATATGGCGATCCGCCACGCGCAACCGCAGGACCCGGAGCTGATCGGCCGCCGCCTGCGCGACCATGCCGCCGCGTTCTATGCAACGCGTGAGTATCTGGCCTCGATCCCGCCCCTGAACGGTCCCGCCGATTTCGTCCATGCCAAGATCGTGGGCCTGGATGACGATGCGCGGCTGCGCGATGCGCTGCTGGCGATGGGCGTGGCGGTGGGCGAGCGGCCGTTCCCCTACCGGACCGCCGATCACAACGCGCATTGGGCGTTGGCGCTGGAGGGGCTGGCGCTGGGCATCGTGGACACCGTGATCGGCGATGCGGAGCCGAAGGCGGTGCGCGCGGCGCCCTGGCTGCCGGCCTTTCCCTTCCCGGTCTGGCTGGTCGCGCATCGGGAGCTTGCCACCTCGCGCCGCATCCGCCTCGTCTTCGACCATCTGGCCGAGGAG
>JBCBYE010000075.1:0-10600 GCA_039816075.1 Pseudomonadota bacterium
AATGAAATTGCTGATCATCTGAATTATCTGATCACCGCTGGATGTCGTTTTCAGTCCTTTGGCGCGGGTTCGAATGAACAGATCGAATCCAACCTCGGTTTCCAATGCGTCGATCGCCGACGTGATCGAGGACTGGGAGATGTTCAATTCGCCTGCCGCGCTCGCGATCGATCCCAGGCGACCCGCCGCTTCGACGTATCGCAACTGCTTCAGGGTGAAATTGAAACGATCCACAGGGCCTCTCATCAGTGCTCCGAAGGGCGTCGCATCCACGCCCAACGCGATGCAACGGCGCAGCGGTCACGTACCCGCATGGCCCGCCGTGTTCCTCGCCTTCGGCCCCGGCCGCCCAGTCGCGTCGGCCGCAGCCTGGTCGTCGTCGCAGCGGTCCCGCGCGGACAACCCGCATGCTCTAGCGCTTTGATCGCGATTAAAAGCAGTTTTCTGAGGTTTTCAGAGCGATAGCGTGAGGTTGAACACAGTCCGACAGAAGCACAGGAATGCCTTGATGCGCTCACTCGCGAAAAGACTGCTCGCAGCTTCCGTAATGGCGGTTGGAATCGCGCCCGGCGCATTCGCGGAAGACGAACCGACGCGCGGCGGCACGCTGAACTACATCAACCAGACGATCGGCGGCCACTTCAACACCAACATCGCCTCCGGCACGCCCACCGGTCTGCCGGGCGTGCAGCTTCACTGCGCTTTGCTGCGTTTCGACAGCGATTGGCAGCCTCAGCCGTACCTGGCCGAAAGCTGGACGATGTCAGACGACGGCCTGAAGGTGACCCTGAACCTGGTTCAGAACGCCAAGTTTCACGACGGCGCGCCGGTCACGTCCGAGGACGTCGCCTTCTCGATCGAGACGATCAAGGCCAACCACCCCTTCAAAACGATGTACGACGTGGTGGAGACCGTCGACACGCCGGATCCGCACACGGCCGTCCTCAACCTGAGCAAGCCGCACCCGGCGATCCTGCTCGCCATGTCGTCTCAGCTCGGCAGCGTGCTTCCCAAGCATGTCTACGGCGGCGAGGGCGTCGACATCCGGCAGCACCCCAACAATGCCGAAGGCACGGTGGGCTGCGGGCCGTTCCAGCTCACGGAATTCGCGCCGGGCGACTACCTGATCATGGATCGCTTCGATGACTACTTCATCGACGGACGCCCCTATCTCGACCGGATCGTCTACCGGCGCATCGCCGAGTCCACGAGCCGCGTCATCGCGATGGAGGAGGGCCAGGCGGACATGTACGCCTGGGCCTCGGACCCGATCGAACTGAACCGGCTCAACCGCGCCGACCATATCGAGATGACCAGCGACGGGTACGAGGCCGTTGGCGCGCTTCAGTGGCTGGCCTTCAACCTCGAGCGCGAGCCCTTCAATGACCAGCGGGTGCGCCAGGCGATCGCCTACGCCATCGACAAGGACTTCATCCAGAACGCGATCATGGGCGGCTTCTCCCAGCGCTCCCTGGGTCCGATCCATCCCGGCAGCGTCTTCGCGCCCGAAGGGGTAATCCCTACGACCTCGACCTGGAGAAGGCGAACGCGCTGCTGGATGAAGCGGGCCTGCCGCGGGGCGACAACGGCATGCGTTTCTCTGCGGAGCTCGATGTCATCGTCAACCGGGGCACGTTCAAGCGCATGGCGGAGTATGCCCGCACGCAGCTTCGCGAGGTCGGCATCGACGTCACGATCGCCGTCACGCCGGACATCCGCGCGTGGATCAAGAAGGTGTCGAACCATGACTTCGACATGACGATCGACTCGGTCTTCAACTGGGGCGATCCGGTGATCGGGGTGCACCGCACCTATCAGTCCACCAACATCCGGCCGGGCGTTCCGTGGCACAACACGCAGCAGT
This sequence comes from Pseudomonadota bacterium, assembly GCA_039816075.1. Taxonomy (GTDB): domain Bacteria; phylum Pseudomonadota; class Alphaproteobacteria; order Rhodobacterales; family Rhodobacteraceae; genus Albimonas. The sequence goes on from JBCBYE010000075.1 coordinate 1,865, forward strand.
ACAAGAACGCCGAGGTCGACGCGTTGCTGGACCTGGCGAGCTCGGAAACGGATGCGAGCGCGCGGGCCGCCCTTTACCAGCAGGTCCAGTCGATCATCGTGGAGGACGTTCCCATCGCCTACATGGTGACGTCGCCGTTCCACACGATCTGGAATGCCGAGCGGGTCGGCAACCCGCCGATCAACTCGATCTGGGGCACTCAGGTTCCCTGGGACGAGGTCTACATCAAGCAGTGACGTGACATGACCGATCCCGGCCGGCGCCCAAGGGCTCGGCCGGGATCCGATGCCGAGGGTTCCGCCGCATGCAGATACTGTTCGTGATCGTCCAGCGCATCGGCTATGCGATCTCCCTGCTCATCGCCGTCGTCATCTTCAACTTCGTGCTCCTGTCTCTCGTGCCCGGCGACATCGCCGAAACGCTCGCCGGGGAAGCGGGCGGCGCCAGTCCTGAGCTGATGGAGCAGATCCGTCGCAGCTACGGTCTCGACCAGCCCTTCCACGTGCAACTCTTCAGCTACGTTGCGCGGGTCCTGCAGGGCGATCTCGGCACGTCCTACTACTTCAATGTGCCGGTGACCGAGCTCATTCTCGATCGGGTCGGGCCGACCCTTCTGCTGGTCACCACCTCTCTTTTGATCGCGATCGTCGTGGGCACGCTGCTGGGCATCGTCGCCGCCCAGAATCCCAACGGCATCTTCAGCCATCTGGTGACCGTGCTGGCCCTCATCGGGTTTTCCGCCCCGGTGTTCTGGACAGCCTTCATGCTGATCGTGCTGTTCGTGTCGATCCTAGGCATCCTGCCGCTCACCGGCATGGTGGAGCCGACGACGCCGTCGGGTACGTTGGAGTGGTATCTGGAGGTGGCGCACCACCTGATCCTGCCCGCGCTGTCGCTGGCCTCCGTCTACGTCGCCCAGTACAGCCGTTTGGCGCGGGCCAGCATGATGGACATCCTCGGCTCCGACTACATCCGCACCGCCCGCGCCAAAGGGCTGTCGCAGCGCATGGTCGTCTACAAGCACGGCCTGCGGAACGCGATCATCCCGGTGATCACCATCGCCGGACTGCAGTTCTCCTACATCTTCTCCGGCGCCGTGGTCATCGAAACGGTGTTCAACTGGCCGGGATTGGGCACGTTGGCGCTGGACGCTATCCTGCGGTCCGACACGCCGACGATCATGGGCATCCTTTTTATCTCCGCCTTCGTGGTCATCGTCTTCAACGTTCTCACGGACCTGGCCTGCAGGATCGCGGATCCACGCATCCGTTCGGCCCGCAACGTCTGACGCAAGGGCATCATGGCATTCGAAATCCCGTCCAGCGCCCCAGCCGCGGTAGAAGACCCGAAAATCGCGGTCGAACATCCTATGAGCGAGTTCCTCAGGATGTACGTGCGCAACATCGCGGCGGTCGTCGCCTTCGTCGTGTTCGCGGCCATCGTCCTCGTCGCGATCCTCGGCCCGATGCTGACCGACTTCGACCCTTTCCGGATCATGTGGATGCCCATTTCGCCGCCCGGCCAAGACGGTTTTCTGCTGGGCACCGACAGCCTTGGACGCTCTCTGGCGGTTCAGGTCCTTTTCGGGGCGCGCGCCAGTCTCGCCGTGGGGGCGTCGGCCGCCGCCATAACCCTGGTGATCGGGCTGCTGGTCGGCTCCCTCGCGGGGTACTATCGCGGCTGGGTCGATGAGGTGCTGATGCGCATCACCGAGTTCTTCCAGGTGCTGCCGCCGCTCCTGCTGTCGATGGTGCTCGTGGGGCTCTTTTCCCCGACGCTGCCGACCGTGGTCTTCGCGATCGGCATCGTCAGCTGGACCGGCGTCGCGCGGCTCGCCCGGGCGGAGTTCATGAAGATCCGGGAGCTGGAATACGTGAAGGCCGCCCGCTCCATCGGCTCGAGGGACGCGCGCATCATCTGGCTGGTCATTCTGCCGAACGCGCTGCCGCCGCTGATCGTCACGGCCGCGCTGACGGTGGGCGCGGCGATCCTCTTCGAAGCGGCGCTCAGCTTTCTGGGCCTGAGCGATCCGAACATCATGAGCTGGGGCAAGATCATCGGCGACAACCGGGACTATTTCCTGGAGGCGCCCTGGACGGTGGTGTTCCCCGGCTTGGCGATCTTCGTAACGGTGCTGGCGATCAACCTCATCGGCGACGGGTTGAACGACGCGCTCAACCCGAAGCTGCGGGAGCGTTGACGGTGGACGCGGCCGGCGCCGCCCCGCTGCTGGAGCTGGACGATCTGCAGGTCGAGTTCAAGACCCGTCGCGGCATCGCACGGGTGCTCGACGGCATCAGCCTGGACCTGCGCGCGGGCGAAACGCTCGGCATCGTCGGCGAATCCGGGTGCGGCAAGTCGATGACGGCTCTGTCGATCATGGGGCTCGTGCCGCAACCCCCGGGCCGGATCGCCGGCGGCGCCATCCGGCTCGCCGGCGAGGACCTTCTGCGCGTCGACGAGCGACGCATGCGCCAGGTCCGCGGCAACGAGATCTCGATGATCTTTCAGGAGCCGATGACGTCATTGAACCCGGTCTACACGGTGGGCGACCAGATTGCCGAGACGGTCGTCGAACACGAAGGTCTTTCAAAGCGCGCCGCCCTCGACCGCGCCGTCGAAATGCTGCGCGCGGTCAAAATCCCCTCTCCCGAACAAAGGGTTCGGGAGCATCCCCACCAGCTGTCGGGCGGCATGCGCCAGCGGGTGATGATCGCCATGGCGCTGGCCTGTCGGCCGCAGGTTCTGATCGCGGACGAACCGACCACGGCGCTGGACGTCACGGTGCAGGCCCAGGTCTTCGACCTGCTGCGGGACCTGCAGGAAGAGGCCGGGACGACCATCATCCTCATTACGCATGACATGGGCGCGATCGCCGAGATGGCGGACCGCGTGGCCGTCATGTACGCGGGAAGGATCATCGAGACCGGCAGCGTCGCGGACATCCTCGACAACGCGCGGCACCCCTATACCCAGGGCCTCATCTCCTGCGTGCCTCATCTGGTCGCGGACCCGCCGGTCGACCGCCCTACCCTGCTGGAAATCCCGGGCGTCGTTCCGCCCTTGACCGATCTAGGTCAGGGATGCGCGTTCGAGCCGAGATGCGCGAAGCGGCTGGCCCGCTGCAAGCTCGAAAAGCCGGAGAGCCGAGAAACGAGCCCCGAGCACTTCAGCGCCTGCTGGGCCGTCGAGGCCGAAGCATGAGCATCGGCGACGACGACGTGCTCCTCCGGGTCGACGACCTCAAGGTCCACTACCCGGTGCCCCGAGCCGGTTGGTTTCAGCCGGCTTCGGTGGTCCATGCCGTCGACGGCGTGAGCTTCACGGTCAGGCGCGGCTCCACCTTCGGCGTGGTCGGCGAGTCCGGTTCGGGCAAGACGACCGTCGCCCTCGCAGCCACCCGGCTGGCGCCGGTGACGGCGGGCGGCATCACCCTCGACGGGCAGGACCTCGGCCGCGCGGAAGGCGAAACCCTGCGCAGCCTGCGCCGCAAGGTGCAGATCATGTTCCAGGATCCCTATTCGTCGCTGAACCCGCGCATGCGGGTCGGCGCGATCGTGCGGGAGCCGATGGACCTGATGCAGGTCGGCGATCCTTCGGAACGGGACGACGCGGTCGTGGAGCTGTTCGAAACCGTGGGCCTGCGCGCGGAGCAGGCGGCGCTTTTTCCGCACCAGTTCTCGGGAGGACAACGCCAACGCATCGGGATCGCGCGCGCCCTGGCGAGCCGGCCGGACCTGGTGGTTTGCGACGAGCCCGTATCGGCGCTCGACGTGGCCATTCAGGCCCAGATCCTGAACCTGCTGGGCCGTCTTCAGGACGAGCTTGGGCTGACCTACCTCTTCATCTCCCACGATCTGGGCGTTGTGCAGCACATCTGCGACGAGATCGCCGTGATGTATCTCGGGCAGTTCGTGGAGCAGGCGGATCGCCGTACGCTCTTTCAGCGTCCGCTGCATCCCTACACGTGGGCGCTGATCTCCGCCGTGCCGTCCACCGATCTCGCGCAGGGCAAGCGCGCCCGCCGCATCAAGCTCCAAGGCGATCCGCCCTCGCCCATCGACCTGCCGAAAGGCTGCCGGTTCGCCGGACGATGCCCGTTCGCCGAGGACCGCTGCCACCAGCAGGTTCCCGAGTTCAGGGACTACGGCGCCGGCCATCGCGCCGCCTGCCTCCTGATCGACGAGAACGGCGTGCCTCCGCAGGAAAAGCTCTGACCCACGTCGAGCGGGTCTCATCGAACCCGGCCGAAAAGGACCGCGAAATTGACCCCTCGACACGGCAAGATCACGATCTATCGCGCGCGTCGCATCCTGACGATGAACGCCTCCAATCCCGAGGCTGAGTACGTCGCGGTGCAGGCAGGTCGCTTTCTCGGGGCCGGACGCCTCGAGGATCTCGCCGGATGGGGCGACTTTGAGCCTGATGAGCGCTTTGCCGACAAGATCCTGATGCCGGGGTTCGTCGAAGGACACAGCCACACCATGGAAGGCGCGCTGTGGCGCTACGTCTACTGCGGGTTCTTCGACCGAATGGACCCCGACGGAAAGATCTGGCCGGGCCTGAAGTCGGTTCACGACATTCTCGATCGGCTCGCCGAGCGCGATGGAGCGCTTGCCGGAGACGAGGCTCCGATATCCGGCTGGTCCCTGGACCCGATCTACTACGGCGACGCGCGCCTGTCGCGGGCCGACTTCGACTCCGTCTCAAGCGTTCGACCGATCGGCGTGCTCCACGCGAGCGGCCATATCATGAACGTGAACACAAGGGCCCTCGAACTGGCCGGTCTGCTGCGGCCGGGCATCAACCACTCCGGCGTGCCTCTGGGCGAGGACGGACTGCCGACCGGCGAGCTGAAGGGGCCGGACGCCATGATGATGGTGAACGACCACGTCGGCTTCGACCGGACGCTGCTGTCCTGCGACGAGTTGGGGCTCAAGCAGTTCGCCCGACTTTGCGTGCGAAGCGGCACGACGACCGCGACCGATCTGGCCAACCCCTTGCCCCCGGACTCCGTGGAAATCATGCTCAGAGTGACCGGCGAGGAGAGCTTTCCGACGCGGATCGTGCCCCTCAAGCGTTTCGCGGGCATGACGCCGGCCGATCTGATCGACACGGTCAAAGCGCTTGAGCCGAGGAGCTCCGACCGACTGCGCCTGGGCGCGGTGAAGGTCGTGCTGGACGGGTCGGTGCAGGGCTTCACGTCGCGCCAGCGCTGGCCGGGGCACTACAACGGGGCCCCGAACGGCCTGTGGTACGTTTCGCCGGAGCAGCTGCTGGAGCTCTATGAGCTGGCGCTGGCCAACGACGTGCAGATCCACTCGCACAACAACGGCGACGAGGCCACGGACCTTGCGCTGGACATGATGGAGAGGGCGCTGCGCAAGCATGCCCACCCCGACCACCGCTTCACGCTTCAGCACACGCAGCTGGCGGACGCCGCGCAGTTCCGACGCATGCGCAAGCTGGGCCTGTGCGCGAACGTCTTCGCGAACCACCATTTCTATTGGGGCGATCAGCACATGGCCAAAACGGTCGGCCCGGAACGAGCGCGTCGCATGAACGCGTGCCGCACGGCGCTGCGCGAGGGCGTGCCCCTGGCGATCCATTCGGATGCGCCCGTCACGCCCCTGGGGCCGCTGTTCACGGCCTGGTGCGCGGTGAACCGTCGAACGGCGAGCGGCGCGACGCTCGGCGCCGAGGAAAGGATCGGCGTCGAGGAGGCGCTGCAAGCGATCACGCTGGGCGCGGCCTACACCCTGAAGATGGATGGCGAGATCGGGTCGATCGAAGTCGGCAAGCGCGCGGACCTGGCCGTCCTGGAGGACGACCCCCTGCAGGTCGCGCCCGAGGATCTCAAGGACGTCCGCGTCTGGGGCGTTGTTCAGGGCGGCCGGGTGTTCCCCGCCGAAACGATATGAGCGCGGACGCCGCGTCGTCGCCGATCCCCGTGACCATCATCGGCGGGTACCTCGGCGCGGGAAAGACGACTCTCGTCAACCACCTGCTACGACAGGCCGACGGACTCCGAATCGCGGTCCTCGTCAACGACTTCGGAGACCTTCCGATCGACGCCGACTTGATCGAAAGCCAGGACGACAAAATCATCAGCATCGCCGGCGGATGCGTGTGCTGTTCCTTCGGGAGCGACCTCATCACCGCGCTGTGGGAGCTGCGGGACATGCAGCCTCGCCCGGAGCACCTGCTCGTCGAAGCCTCCGGCGTGGCGCTGCCGGGGATGATTGCCGAATCCGTCTCCCTCGTCGCCGAGTTCAGGCTGGACTGCATCGTCGTGCTGGCCGACGCGGAAACCGTGCATGAGCGCAGCCTGCAAACCTACTCCGCCGACACGATCCACAGGCAGCTGTCCTGCGCCGACCTCATCGTGCTCAACAAATGCGACCTTCCGAGCCCGTCGGACGTTGCCGAGACGGAGACCTGGTTGAAGACCGTGTTTCCGAACGCGGCGTGTCTTCGGACGGAAGGCGCGAAAGTCCCTCTCGATCTGCTGACCGACCGACATGCCGCGAACGAGCTGGCGGACGCGCGCCACCGCGCGGGCAAGAAGGATTCCGCTCACCACCCTGCTTACGCCTCGGCCCTTCTTGAGTTTCCCAGGGGCGTCGACCCGGTGACGGTCGCTCGGGCCTTGGCTCACGCGGACAACGGCCTGCTGCGTTCGAAAGGCCATGTCGAGAGCTTCGACGGTTCGATCTGCACTGTGCAAACCGTGGGTCGGCGGTTCGAGGTTCGGCCGTCTCCTCGGGGCGTCGACAATGTCGGAAAGGTCATCGTGATCGCACCCGAGGGGCTCGCGGCGATCGGCGCCCTGTCCGACGCGATGGGATGCCGAGTTGTTGGCGGATGACGCGCGCCGGGTCGGTGTCATTCGGCAAGCCCGAAACTGAACAGCTTTGAGTTGAGCGCTTGGATTTCCCGCCACGGAACTGCGGGAGAGACCGGCCTCCAAGACCTGCCATGGCTCAAACGGCGCGTCGCCCTGATGCGCGGGGTTGTCGTTGCCTGTACCGCCTCAGCGACGGCGCGCAGGACGTCGCCCTCGTCATACGTCTCAAGCAATTCGAAGACGTTCGCGCTGGGCTTGGGCGGCGGCGGTTCTTTCGGCATTCGGTCGAAGTCGGCAAACCCCATCCTGACCCCGCATCTCGACATCCGCCCCGGTCTCAACCGCCGGCGCGGCGGCAACCTCCACCGTCTCCGCAGGCGCTGCCGCCATGCAAGATTGCTGGACGCTGATAGGCAGCGCGCCCTCGTGCTGGATGCTTTCGCTGCTTAAGCGCGAACCGTTTCCGGATTTCGTTCTACCCTTAAATCCTCGAAATAGTTCGTAAAAAGATCTTGGTCTCGCCCGCCGTTTGATAGCTTCGCAGGCTAGACCAGCTCTTCAAACGCATGAAACTGCAAAACTCTCAAATTCCCAAAACTTCCAGCCTGCCTGCTTAACCGGACTCTATTTCTTAATCACGCCGATCTTGGCCCAATCCTTCGATGCTTCCTTCAACCCGCCCCCATTTGCCCCCAACGTCGATCCGACTCCTCGACTGCACGACGAAAACACTATCCATCGCCCATCACGAGGCCTTGTTCCGCCAGAAACCGGACGAAAAGCAGCGTCAGGCTTTCGCGGCGCGAGCGGTCGGGCCAGACGGCGTAGACGCCCAGGTCGCGCAGCGTCCACTCGGGCAGAAGCGGGGCGAGGTCGCCCGATGCGATGCCGCGTTCCGCCAGAAAGTCGGGCAGGATCGTCACGCCCATGTTCTGCAGCGCGAACTGGTAGACCGCTTCGATGCTGTCCACCTCGATCTGAGCGCCGCCGGTCACGGATTCGGCGATCCCGTCCGGCCCCAGGAACTCAGTCGTGTCGGAGCGTTGCTGGTAGCGGATCCAGTCCCACTCCTCGAGGTCCGCAGGGCGGCGCGGCGCCGGTCTTCGCCGGGCATACTCGGCGCCGGCGACCAGCCGGCGCCGCCCCTCGGCCAGTTTGCGCGACATCATGGAGCTGTCGTCCAGCCATCCCACGCGGATGTTCAGATCGAAGCCGTCCTCGACCAGACCCGTGGGGTGATCCGTGTAGGCCAGCGAGAACGCGACGTTGGGATGCAGCCGCGCGAAATCCGCCACGGCCTTGGACAAGGGCCCCGAGGTCAGGAAGGCGGGAAGCGAGATGCGCAGCGCGCCCACCGGCTCCAACGAAAGGGCGTTGAGGTCGTTCAGCCCCGCCTCGGCGCTGCGCAGCATCTCGGCGATGCGGACGTAGAAGATGCGCCCCTCGTTGGTCATCGAGACCTTGCGCGTGGTTCGATAAAGCAGGGTCGCGCCCAGATGCGCCTCCAGCTTCGACACCGTTTCGCTGACCCGCGACGGGGCGAGGCCCAGGGCCTTGGCCGCCCCGCGGAACGAGCCCTCGTCCACCACCTGCGCGAACACGGCCATGGATCTGAGTTGGTCGATCATTGTTCCGCTCAGCCGAACCAAGTCATCCCTAGAGAGGCGATACCGAAAACAATGTGCTGCGGCTAGTTTTTTGTCGATCGATCTGGAGAGCCCGAGCATGAACAGCCTCGCCCGCTTCGAAACGGACCTCGCACGCCGCCACCTTGCGGCGCTCTGCCGGCACTTCGGCCGAACGGCCGAGGTGCGCTGCAGTCCCACGAACGGTTGGGTGCGCTTTCCCTTCGGCGCTTGCGACATGACGGCGACAGACGACGCCTTGGA
>JBCBYE010000858.1:0-1567 GCA_039816075.1 Pseudomonadota bacterium
CAGCCCGCCTCAGATCACGAGGCTGAAGGCCAGGCCGGCCAGGATCGCCCCGCCGAGGCCGAGGCCCGCATAGGCCGCGAAGACCTGCGGGCGGACCAGCGACCAGACGGCGGCCATGGCGGGGATGGAGCTGACCGCGCCCGCGGTCAGAAAGGCCATGGCCGGTCCGGCGCCCATGCCCTGCTCCATCAGCGCGGCCACCAGCGGCGGGGCGGCATAGCCGTTGAGGTAGGCGGGCATGCCCACCAGCGCGCCGGTCACGGTCGGCCACAAGCCCTCGCCGCCCACGACCGCGCCCACGGTTTCGGCCGGCACGAAGACGATCATCAGACTTTCGATGAGATAGGCGAAGGCGAGCCATTTCACCAGGAAGGCGCCGTTCTCCCACAGTTGCTCGCGGAACTCGGCGCGGCGGGGCGCCTCGGACCAGAACCGCCAGACGGGCTTTTGCGAGCCCAGCGCCGGTCCGCAGCCGCAGCGCTTGACCGGGGCGGACGCCTTCAGCGGCTCTGCGAACCAGCCCAGGCGCAGGGCGCCGGCCATGGCGAAGCCGCCGACCAGGCCAAGGCCCACGGCCGCGACGCCCTTGGCCACGGCGAATTCCCAGCCCAGCGCGCCGGCCGTGATGGCGAAGGTCGGCGGGTCCATCAGCGGCGAGGACAGCCAGAAGGCCATCACCGCCGACAGCGGCGCGCCCACCGCCAGCAGGCCGGCGATGAAGGGAATGACCTCGCACGAGCAGAAGGGCGCCAGCCCTCCGATCAGCGAGGCGAGGACGATCATGCGCGCCTCCCGCCCCTTGAAGGCCTGGGCGATCATCGCCTCGGCCCCGGTGGCCTTGAGGCCGGCGACCATCAGGACGGCGAAGGCGATGAAGGGCAGGGTGTTCAGGAACGCCGCGGCGGCGATGCCGTAGACCTGCGGCGCCTGAGCCGGGGCCAGCAGGGCGGTCAGCGCGGCGATGGCGGCGATCAGCAGCCAGACCTTGTCGATCTTGCGCCAGCGCAGGCGCAGCGCCTCGGCGGCGTTGAGGGCGAGGGCGGTCATGTTCGGGTCTCCTGGGCGGGGGGGGAGGCGGTTGCGGGCGCGTGGCCGGCGGGCGCGTCGACGCAGCATTCCCGGCGCAGGAATTCCGCGAGCGCGTCGATCCGGTCGAAGCTGGCGCGGCAGATCAGGCTGCGCCCCTGCCGTTCCTGGGTCAGCAGGCCTGCGGCCGACAGAAAGCGCAGGTGATGGCTGAGGGTGGAGGCGGCGAGCCCCAGCGTCTGCTGGAGCGCGCCCACGGGCAGGCCGTCGGGGCCGGCGCGCACGAGGGCGCGCACGACCTCGAGCCGCGGTTCGGAGCCGAGCGCGGAAAAGGCCTGCGCGGCGGCGACGGAATCGGGGAGCGGGGCTTCGGTTTCCATAATTCGAGAAATATAGACATGATAGGCGACGTCAAGGGCTCGATGTCGTTTCGCGGGCGAACCGCGGGGGCGGCCGGATCGGGACGCCTTGCCAAGGGGCCGAAGCGCCGCGCGGCGCGGCGGCGCGCGGCGCGGCCTCCGTCGCCGTTTGCAGATCGTGC
>JBCBYE010000207.1:0-6978 GCA_039816075.1 Pseudomonadota bacterium
CGCCGAGGCGGCGTCGGTTTTCTCGTGCGCGTCCTTTTCCTTCTTCGCAGCGTCTTGGGAGTCTTCCGGCTCGCCCTTCGTCTTTTTCTTCTTCTTCGACGTCTTCGACTCCTCGATGGAGAAGCGGGTCAGCAGCCCCACCGAACCCGTCGCCTCGGCGTCGATCCCGGCCTCGGCGGACGTGGCCGCCGTCGCGCCGATGGCGCCCTCGTCCAACTTGTCCACGGCCACGAAGGACGCGCTGCCGACGGCGCCCCCGCATCCCGGCTGATCAAGGACGAGGGCGTCTTCGGCGAGGTTCTTCGTCGGCTCGAGGCTGCTGCTCACGGGGCCGCAGTCCGCGTCGTTCGGCTTGTCGATCGACAGGGCGCTCGTCCGCAGCACCACCGCTTCGGCCGGCGTCGCCAGGCTCGCCGCCGCGACGGCCAGCGCCGCCCATCCCGTCATCCGCATCTTGTCTCGCCCCTCGGTCTGTGTCGCGCCGGCGCCCTGCGCCCATGTCGGAGCCAGTTTACCGCAAACTTCACGCCACGTCGCCTCCCTTTCGCCTTGTATGTGAACGAAAGCATGACGGCGGTGCCTCGCGCCTGCGGCCAGCCGGATTGCGCCCCCGGTTCCCCTGAGCCAAAGTCGCGGCAATCAACGAAAAGCCAGGGAGGCTCTCGGGCCCATGTCCGCCGACGACCAGTACGATCCCAAGCGATTCCCCTTCCGCTCCCGCGCCTGGTTCGACGATCCCACGGACCCGGGCATGACCGCGCTCTACACGGAGCGCTATCAGAACCAGGGCTTCACCCGCGAGGAGCTGCAGTCGGGCAAGCCGATCATCGGCATCGCGCAGACCGGCTCGGACCTGAGCCCCTGCAACAAGATCCACGTCTTTCTGGCCGAGCGCATGCGCGCGGGCATCCGCGATGCGGGCGGCGTTCCGATGGAATTCCCCATCCATCCCATCCAGGAGACCGGCAAGCGCCCGACCGCCGCCATCGACCGCAACCTCGCCTACCTCTCTCTCGTGGAAGTCCTGCACGGCTATCCCATCGACGCGGTGATCCTGACCACGGGCTGCGACAAGACCATGCCGGCGACCCTGATGGCCGCGGCGACCGTCGACATCCCGGCGCTGGCGCTGAACGGCGGTCCGATGCTGGACGGCTGGTGGCGCGGCAAGCTGGCCGGCTCCGGCACCGCGGTGTGGGAGGGGCGCCGCCTGCTGGCGACCGGCAAGATCGACTATCAGGAATTCATGGAGCTCGCCTGCGGCTCCGCCCCCTCCATCGGGCACTGCAACACCATGGGCACCGCCAGCACCATGAACGCGCTGGCCGAGGCGCTGGGCATGATGCTGCCCGGCACCGCCCAGATCCCCGCCCCCTACCGCGAGCGCATGGAGGCCGCCTACTGGACCGGCCGGCGCATCGTGGAAATGGCGCATGAGGACCTGCGACCGTCCAAGATCATGACCAAGAAGGCGTTCCAGAACGCCATCCGCGTCAACACCTGCATCGGCGGCTCCACCAACGCGCCGATCCACATCAACGCCATCGCCCGCCATGTCGGCGTGGAGCTGGACATCCGGGAGTGGGAGACCGAGGGGCTCGACCTGCCCCTTCTAGTGAACATGCAGCCGGCCGGCGAATACCTGGGCGAGGATTTCCACCGCGCCGGCGGCGTTTCGGCCGTGATGGGCGAGATGCTGAAGGCCGACCTGCTGGTGGCGGACGCGCTCAACGTCACGGGCAAGACCGCGGGCGAGTGCTATGCCGACGAAGGCACGCGCAACGAGGACGTCGTCAAGACGGCCGCAGCGCCGATGCTGGCGCAGGCGGGCTTTAAGGTGATCTCCGGCAACCTTTTCGACAGCGCGCTGATGAAGCTGTCGGTGATCTCCGACGATTTCCGCGCGCGGTTCCTGTCGCGGCCGGGCCATGAGGGCGTGATGGAGGCGAAGGCCGTCGTCTTCGAGGGCCCCGAGGACTACCACGACCGCGTCGACGACCCGTCGCTGGGCATCGACGAGAACACCATGATGTTCATCCGCTATGTCGGCCCCATCGGCTATCCCGGCGCGGCGGAGGTGGTGAACATGCAGCCGCCGACCGCGCTGATCGAAAAGGGCATCAAGCATCTGCCGACCATCGGCGACGGGCGGCAGTCCGGCACCTCGGAAAGCCCCTCGATCCTCAACGCCTCGCCCGAGGCGGCGGTGGGCGGCGGCCTGGCGCTGCTGCAGACGGGCGACAGGGTGCGGCTCGACATCAATACGGGCGAGATGAACGTGCTGATCCCGGACGACGAGCTGGCCGCGCGGCGCGCCGCCTGGACGCCCGACCTGCCCGAAAGCCAGACGCCCTGGCAGCAGCTTTACCGCGACAACGTCGGTCAGCTGTCCACCGGCGGATGCCTGGAAATGGCGACCGCGTTCCAGAAAGTCTCCACGACCCTGCCGAGGAACAATCACTGATGGCCGATCCTGCAACCGTCGTCGTGCTGGGGGCCGGGGGCTTTCTCGGCTCCAAGCTGGTCGCCGCCCTTCTGGCCAAGGGAGAGACCTATGGCCGGCCCATCGGCAAGATCGTCGCGGCGGATCTGACGGCGCCGGCGTTCGAGACCGCGGCCGTGCAGGGTCTGGCCGTGGACATCACCGATGCCGGCGCGGTCACGGCGCTGCTGGCCGAGGCGGACGTGATCTATCACCTCGCCGCGGTGGTGTCGGGCCAGGCGGAGGCGGAGTTCGACATCGGCCTGCAGGTCAACCTGATGGGCACGCTGAACGTGCTGGAGGGCGCCCGCGCCTCCGGCCGCGTGCCGCGCGTGGTCTACACCAGCTCCATCGCCGTTTTCGGGGGCGAAATCCCCTCGCCGGTCGAGGACCATTACCAGCTCAACCCGCAGACCTCCTACGGCGCGCAGAAGGCGGCGGGGGAGCTGCTGGTCACGGATTACAGCCGCAAGGGCTTCGTCGACGGCGTGGGCCTGCGCCTGCCGACCATCACCATCCGCCCGGGCAAGCCCAACAAGGCGGCGTCCTCCTTCATGTCCTCGATCTTTCGCGAACCGCTGCAGGGTCAGACCGCCAACTGCCCGGCGGACGAGGATTTTCCGATCTGGCACTCTTCGGGGCGCACGGTCATCAAGAACCTCGTGCATGCCGGCGACGTGAAGGCCGAAGACCTCGGCCAGAACCGCTGCTTCGCCCTGCCCGGCCGCACCGACACCGTGCGCGAGATGATCGACGCCATGACCCGCGTGGCGGGGCCGGAGCCGGCGACCCGCATCACCTGGACCGAGGAGCCCGCGATCACGCCGATCATCGCCGGCTGGCGCCCGGTGCAGCGCATCAATCCGGCGAAGGCGCTGAAGCTGGGCTTCACCCGCGACGACAGTTTCGAGGACAACGTGCGCTACTTTCTTGAAGACGACATCCAGCCCGCAGGCGCAGCCGACCCGCACGGGAGCGGCGCGGCATGAGCAAGCCCGACGTCCTGCTGGTGTCGCCCGAATGGCATCCCGAGGCGCTGCGCGTGCTGAACGCGCGCTACGCCGTCCATGACTGGGCCGGAGCGCCCGACCGCGACGCCCTGCTGGCGGAGGTGGGCCCGCGCATCAAGGCCGTGGCCACCGACGGCATGAGCGGCGTCGCCAACGCGGTGCTGGACCGACTGCCCGCGCTGGAGATCGTCGGCAACAACGGGGTCGGCTACGACAAGGTGGACGTGCCCTATTGCGCCGCGCGCGGCGTGAAGGTGTGCAACACGCCGGGCGTTCTGAACGAGGCGGTGGCGGAACTGACGCTGGCCCTGATGCTGGCCCATGCAAGGCGGGTGCCGGACTACCACGTCTACGCCCGCGCCGGCCGCTGGGCGGCCGAGGGCACGCCGCCCTTCACCGCGCAGCTGTCGGGCGCGCGCGCGGGCATCATCGGGCTGGGGCGCATCGGCAAGGCCATCGCGACGCGCTGCGAGGCCATGGGCATGTCGGTCGCCTATCATGGGCGCACGGATCAGGGCCTCGCCTATCCCTACCACCCCACGGCCGCAGGCCTGGCGGCGGCGGTCGACTGGCTGATCACGATCCTGCCCGCGACGCCCGAAACCACCGGCATGATCAATGCCGAGGTGCTGGCGGCGCTGGGCCCTCAGGGCGTCTACGTGAACGTGGGCCGCGGCGCCCTGCATGACGAGCCCGCGCTGATCGAGGCGCTCGCCTCGGGCAGGCTGGGCGGCGCGGCGCTGGACGTCTTCGCGGACGAGCCGAACATCCCCGCGGCGCTGCGCGAGGCCGAGACCGTGACGCTCTCGCCCCATATGGGCAGCGCCACGCATGTCACGCGCATCGGCATGGGGCAGCTCGTCATCGACAATTTCGACGCCCATTTCGCGGGCGAGGCGCTGCCGACGGAGGTGACGGCGTGAGCGACACCGTCCGCCTGAACCCCGAGGACAACGTCGTCACCGCGCTGCGGCCGCTGGAGGCGGGCGTGACGGTGGAGGGGGCGGCGACGCTGTCGCTGATCCCGCGCGGCCACAAGATCGCCGCGCGGGCGATTTCGAAGGGCGAGCCGATCCGCAAATACGGCCAGATCATCGGCTACGCGGCCGAGGACCTGGCGCCGGGGCGGCATCTGCACGTGGACGAGATCGAGTTCCGCAACACGCGTCAGACCTATGAGTTCGGCACGGACCTCCGGCCGGCGGACCGCGCGGCGACGCCGGACACCTTCCTGGGCTACCGCCGCCCGAGCGGCAAAAGCGGCACGCGCAACCACATCGCGATCCTGTCGTCGGTCAACTGCTCGGCCACCGCCGCGCAGCGCATCGCGGCGCATTTCACGCCGGAGGCGCTGGCGGCGTTCCCGAACGTCGACGGCGTCACCGCCTTCAGCCACGGCACCGGCTGCGCCTCCCACGGCGAGGGGGCGGAGAACCTGCAGCGCATCATGTGGGGCTATGCCCGCCATCCCAACGTCGCCGGCGTCCTGTTCGTGGGACTCGGGTGCGAGGGCAACCAGATCGACTGGCTGCTGGAGGCCTATGGGCTGCAGCGCGGTCCGCTGGTGCAGGTGCTCAACATCCAGGACGTCGCGGGCCTGCGCCTGACCGTCGAAAAGGGAATCGAGCGCATCGCCGGCATGCTGCCCGAAGCCAACGCCATCCGGCGCGAGCCCTGCCCCGCCTCCGACCTGATCCTCGCCCTGCAATGCGGCGGGTCGGATGCGTGGTCGGGGATCAGCGCGAACCCCGCCCTCGGCCACGCCACGGACCTGCTCGTCGCCCAGGGCGGCGCCGGCCTGCTGGCAGAAACGCCCGAGATCTACGGCGCGGAGCACCTGCTGACCCGCCGCGCGGCGACGCCTGAAATCGGCGAGGCGCTGATCGAGCGCATCCGCTGGTGGGAGGATTACACCGCGCGCAATCGCGCCTCCATGGACAACAACCCCTCGCCCGGCAACAAGCGCGGCGGGCTGACCACGATCCTCGAAAAATCCCTGGGCGCGGCGGCGAAGGGCGGGACGACGCCGCTCAACGGCGTGTTCAAGTACGCCCATCCGGTCGAAGGCGCCCGCGGCTTTCTGTTCATGGACTCGCCCGGCTACGATCCGGCCTCCGTCACCGGGCAGATCGCCTCGGGCTGCAACCTGGTGGCCTTCACCACCGGCCGCGGCTCCGCCTTCGGGTCCAAGCCGGCGCCGACGATCAAGCTGGCCACGAATTCCGAACTCGCCGGAAAAATGCCCGAGGACATGGACATCGACTGCGGCCCCGTCGTCACCGGCGAGAAGACCGTCGAGGAGATGGGGCGCGACATTTATGCCCGCCTGCTCGCCGTCGCCTCGGGCGAGCGCACGCTGTCCGAGGCGCAGGGCCTGGGCGACCATGAATTCGTGCCCTGGCAGATCGGCGCCGTGATGTGAGCGAGGCCGGCGGCGATACGCGAGCGCCCGTGCCCCTGGCGGTCTTCGGCGCGGGCCTGATCGGCCTGCGCCATGCGAAGATGATCGCGGAGCATCCGGGCGCGACGCTCGCCGCCGTCATCGAACCGGACGTGCAGGCGGCGGAGCGCGCGGCGGAGCAGGATCTGCCGGTCTTCCTGTCCACCGACGACGCCGCGCTGGACAGCCCCGACATCGCCGGCGCCGTCGTCGCCACGCCCAACGCCACCCATGGCGCGGTGGCCGAAGACGCGGCGGCGCGGGGCTGGGCGCTGCTGGTGGAAAAACCCCTGTCCTCCACGCTGCGCGACGCACGGCGGGTGGTCGCGGCGGCGGATCGGGCGGGCGTGCCGCTGCTGACCGGCCATCACCGCCGCCACCATGCCTGCGTCGCCGCGGCGCGGGAGATGCTGAGCTCCGGCCTGCTGGGGCGCCCGGTGGCCGCCGACGTGGCCTGGTCGCTGCGCAAGCCGGACGCCTATTACAACTATCAATGGCGCGTGGAATCCGGCGGCGGGCCGATCCTGATCAACCTGGTGCACGACGTGGACCTGCTGCGCTTTCTGCTGGGCGAGATCGTGGAGGTCTCGGCGCTGCTGTCGCACGCCCAGCGGCGCGGCGCGCTGGAGGACACCGCCGCCGTGGCGCTGCGCTTCGACGGCGGCTGCCTGGCCACGGCCCTGCTGTCGGATGCGGGCCTGTCGCCCTGGGGGTGGGAGGCGGCGACGGGCGAGAACCCGCATCTGCACCGCACCGGCCTCGACTGTCTGCGCCTGATCGGGGACGACGGCGCCATGGCGCTGCCCTCGCTGACCTACTGGCGCCACGACGGCGCCGGGCGCGGCGACTGGTCCAAGCCCCTGTCGGACCTGGCCATGCCCTGCCCGCCGACGCAGCCCCTGGCCGCGCAGCTGGACCATTTCCTGGCGGTGACCCGGGCCGAGGCCGAGCCGCTGTGCGACGGGGCGGACGGGCTCGCCAGCCTCGCCGCGACCCTCGCCATCCGCGAGAGCGCGCGCACCGGCGCACCCGTGGCCCCCGACGCC
>JBCBYE010000488.1:0-3862 GCA_039816075.1 Pseudomonadota bacterium
CCAGCACGGGATCGGGGGCCATGGAGGCGCGCGCGCGGCTGTCCTCGCCGGACAGAACGCGCAGCACCGAGGCGGGCTGCAGCGTCGACGGCTCCACCGCTTCGGCGCCGGCCGCGGCGAACAGCGCGTCGAGCCGCGCCATTTCCTCGCCCAGCGCGACGAGGCCCGGTCCCAGCCGCGCCCCCGACAGATAGGCGCGGTCCGGCGGCGGCGTCACCCTCGCCCCCTTTCGCCCGCCGCCGCGACGGTCCTTCGGCCGCGCGCGGGAGGGCGGGCGGGGCGTGCGGGCGGAGGGGCGGCGCGGCGGCGGGCGAAAGGGGGGGGCATTGGCGGGCGCGTCGGGGGCCGTTCAGCGCGCGCGGGCGAGGATCGCGCGCACCGCCTCGACCAGCCCCTCGCGCGGCGCCTCGACCTGCGCGGGCTGGGCGGCCCAGTCCGCATGGGTCTCGATCTCCGCCGCAAGACGCGCGCCGAGCGCGAGATCCTTGAGCTGCACGACGCCGCGCGCCCGCTCGTCCGCGCCTTCGATCACCGCCACCGGGGCGGCGCGGCGGTCCGCATATTTCAGCTGCCGGCCCATGTTTCCGCCGCCGAGGAAGACCTCGACGCGCAGGCCGGCGGCGCGCAGCTCCCGCGCCATGGCCTGGTAGGAGGGCATGCGCTCGCGATCCATGACCGTCACCACGACCGGGCCCTGCACCGCCGCGCCGACCGCCTCGCGCGCCCGCAGCGCCGAGAGCAGCCGGTCCACGCCCACCGAAACGCCGGTCGCGGGCACCTGCTGCCGGGTGAAGCGCGTCACCAGATCGTCGTAACGCCCGCCCCCGGCGACGGAGCCGAACTGCCGCGGCCGCCCCTTTTCGTCGAGCACCTCGAAGGTCAGCTCCGCCTCGTAGACCGGTCCGGTGTAATATCCGAGGCCGCGCACCACCGACGGATCGAGCACCACCCGGTCGCCGCCGAAGCCCTGCGCATCGAGCAGCTCGGCCACCGTCTCCAACTCCGCCACGCCCTCCAGGCCCTGCGCCGACGCGCCGACCAGTTCGCGCAGCCGCGCGCAGGTGGCCGCCCCCGTGTCGCGGCGCGCGGCGGTGAAGCCGATCACGATGTCCGCCTGCTCCGCCGCCAGGCCGGCGCCGGCGGTGAAGTCGCCGCTCTCGTCCTTGCGGCCCTCGCCCAGCAGCGCCCGGACGCCCGCCTCGCCCAGCCGGTCGAGCTTGTCGATGGCGCGCAGCACGATGCCGCGGGCGGCGGCGCCCTCCTCCGGCGCGTCCGGGTTCAGCAGGCCTGCGGCCTCCATCACCCCGTTCAGCACCTTGCGGTCGTTCACGCGCACCACATAGTCGCCGCGCGCGATGCCCGCATGCTCCAGCGCGTCGGAGACCATGGCGCAGGCCTCCGCATCGGCGGCGACGCTGGCCGTGCCCACGGTGTCGGCATCGCATTGCCAGAACTGGCGGAACCGCCCCGGTCCCGGTTTTTCGTGCCGCCAGACGGGCCCCACCGCATAGCGGCGATAGGGCGAGGGCAGATCGTTGCGGTGCTGCGCGAACACCCGCGCCAGGGGCGCCGTCAGATCGTAGCGCAGCGCCAGCCAGCCCTCGTCCTCGTCCTGCCAGGCGAAGACGCCGTCGTTCGGCCGGTCCACGTCCGGCAGGAACTTGCCCAGGGCCTCGACCGTCTCCACCGCGCTGGAATCCAGCGGGTCGAAGCCGTAGGCGCGATAGACCTCGGTGATCGCGCCCAGCATGCGGTCGCGCTGCAGCACCTCTTCGCCGAACCAGTCGCGGAACCCCCGGGGGGCTTCGGCCTTCACGCGGCGCGGCTTTTCGGGCTTGGCCATGCGGGATCTCCGAAGGGCGGGGCGGGCTGCGCGCGGGGCTTAGCCGAAGCATCGGAGAGGGGCAAGGCGACGGGGGATTCACAGCCGCCGCCGCGCCTGCTAGCGATGGCGCATGGGAGCGTTTCTGGGGATCGAGATGAGCGCGACGGGCCGCCGCTGGGTCGGCCCCGACGCGGCGGAGGAGCGGGCGGGCCTGGCCCTGGCCCAGGCGTCGGGCCTGCCGGAGGCGGTGGCGCGCGTGCTCGCCGCCCGCGGCGTCGGCGCGGCCGAGGCGGAGGCGTATCTGGAGCCGCGCCTGCGCGATCTGATGCCCGATCCGTCCAGCCTGCGCGACATGGACCTGGCGGCGGAGCGTCTGGCCCGCGCGGTTCGGCACGGCGAACGCATCGCCCTGTTCGGCGACTACGACGTGGACGGCGCCGCCTCCTCCGCCCTGGCGCTGCGCTGGCTGCGCGGGCTGGGCCGGGACGCCACGGTCTACATCCCCGACCGCATGACCGAGGGCTACGGCCCCAACGTCCCGGCCATGGCCAAGCTGGGCGCGAGCCACGACCTGGTGGTCTGCCTCGACTGCGGCACCGCCGCGCCCGGCCCCCTCGCCGCGGCGGCGGAGGCGGGCGCGGACGTCCTCGTCATCGACCATCACCTGGCCGGCGAGACGCTGCCGCCGGCGCTGGCCGTGGTGAACCCCAACCGACAGGACGAAGACGGCGCGCTGGGGCACCTTTGCGCCGCGGGCGTCGCGTTTCTGTGGCTCGCCGCCGCCAACCGCGTGCTGCGCGCGGCGGGACGCGAGGCGCCGGATCTGATGGGGATGCTCGACCTGGTGGCGCTCGCGACCGTGGCCGACGTGGCGCCCCTGACCGGACTGAACCGGGCGCTGGTGCGCCAGGGGCTCAAGGTCATGGCGCGGCGCACGCGGCCCGGCCTTGCGGCGCTGGCCGATGCGGCGCGGCTGACCTCTCGGCCCGAGGCCTATCATCTGGGCTACGTCCTGGGGCCCCGCATCAACGCCGCCGGCCGCGTGGGCGATTCGGCCCTGGGCGCGCGCCTTCTGGCCACCGACGACCCGCACGAGGCGCAGGCCCTGGCCGAGCGGCTGGAGGGCCTCAATCGGGAGCGTCGCGACGTGGAGGCCGCGGTGCTCGACGCCGCCATCACGCAGGCCGAGGCCCGCGGCGCCGACGGTCCGCTGGTCTGGGCCGCGGCCGAAGGCTGGCACAAGGGCGTCGTGGGCATCGTCGCTGCGCGCCTCAAGGAACGGTTCGAGCGGCCGGCGGTGGTCATCGGGCTGCAGGGCGAGGAGGGCGCCGGCTCCGCCCGCTCCGTCCCCGGCGTGGACATGGGCGCCGCGATCTCGGCCCTGGCACGCGAAGGGCTGCTGCTGAAGGGCGGCGGTCACCGCATGGCCGCCGGCCTGACCGTCGCGGCCGACGGGGTGGAGGCGGCGATGGACGCGCTGGCCCGGAAGCTCGCCCGCCAGGGCGCCGGGGCCGCGGGCCCGCGGGAAATGCGCATCGACGGCGCCCTGGCGCCCGGCGGCGCGACGGCGGAGCTGTGCGAGCTGCTCGAATCGGCCGGGCCCTACGGCCAGTCGGCCCCGGCGCCGCGATTCGCCATCGCCGGCGCCCGCGCCGCCTACGCCAAGCCCATGGGCGAGGGGCATCTGCGCCTGCGTCTGACCGGCGAGGGCGGCGCCGTGGACGCCGTCGCCTTCCGCGTCGGCGGCACGGAGCTGGGCGAGCTGCTGTCCGCCTCCGGCGGCGCTCCGCTGCACGTCGCCGGGCGGCTGGAGGTCGACGATTGGGGCGGACGGCGCAAGGCCCGCCTGCGGGTGGAGGACGCGGCCCCCGCCGCGTGACCGCCGCCGCGCCGTCGCTCCCTCCCTCGACGCCGCCGCGCCCCCACCCGGCCGGACGCGGGGGGGCGGGCGGGGCGGGCGGCCGGGAGGCGGCGCGGCGGGCCCCCCCCAGGCGACCCGGGGTCGATCCGGCCCGCTTGCAAGCCGCGCGACGCGCC
>JBCBYE010000299.1:0-5825 GCA_039816075.1 Pseudomonadota bacterium
CGGCGCAGGCTGGAGGGCGGGCCGACGCTCTTGCCGCAAGGCAAGGCGTTCGGGGCGGCCGGAAGCGCGCCGCTCAGTCCGGGCGCCAGCGGCCGGCCTGATCCGTCACGAAGGCCTCCACCGCCGCCGTGGCGATCAGGTGGGCGCCGCCGCCGGGCTCGGCCGCCTCCAGACCGCCGATCACCGCCCGCACCTCCGGCCGGCCATGGGGAAGCGCCGCCGCCACCGCGGCCGCATCCACCTCCTCCGGCCGCGGCACGCCCACCGTCACCGCCACGCGCATCTCCGCCGCGCCCAGCCCGCAGGTTCCGAACAGCGCCAGCGAGGAGCGGCGCAGCGCGTCCTCCACCGCCCGCACCGCCGCCTGCGTCGCATCGCGCGCATGCAGGCTCACGCCCTGCCCCATCTCCAGGATCAGCCGCCGCTCGCCCATCACGCCGGCTCCATGGCGAAGCTCACGAACACCGCCGCATGGGCGATCAGCGTCACGCCCGCGCCCGACGGCTTCGGCACGGCCAGGCCGCCGCGCTTCACCTCGACGGACACCTGCCCATAGGGGAACTCCCCCGCCAGCGCCGCCGCATCCACCCGCTCCGGCCGCGGGGCGCCGATCTCCACGTCCACGATCATGTCCTCGCGGTCGAACCCGAACAGCTCCGCCGCGCTCAGCGCATTGCGCCACAGCGCGTCGCGGATCGCCCGCGCCGCCGCCTCCGTGTCGTCCTCGCGCCGCAGGTACGTGCCCATCCCGAACTGCGCCGCCACCCGTCGCTTGACCATGCCGTGCCTCCTTGGCGCCCGCGGCCCCCGCCGCTACCGTCCGCGCCCATGAGGATCGCAACCTTCAACATCAACGGCGTCAAGGCCCGCCTGCCCGCCCTGCTGGCCTGGCTGCGCGAGGCGTCGCCCGATCTCGTCTGCCTGCAGGAGATCAAGAGCGTCGACGCCAACGTCCCCCGGACCGAGATCGAAGACCTCGGCTACAACGTCGAAACCCACGGGCAGAAGGGCTTCAACGGCGTCGCCCTGCTGTCCAAACGCCCGCTGGAGGACGTGACCCGCGGCCTGCCCGGCGACCCGGAGGACGAACAGGCCCGCTGGATCGAGGCCACCGTGACCGGCGACGCCGGCGCGGTGCGCGTCTGCGGCCTCTACCTGCCCAACGGCAACCCGGCCCCGGGCCCCAAATTCGACTACAAGCTGGCCTGGATGGAACGGATGCACGCCCGCGCGGCGGAGCTGATGGCGCTGGAGGAGCCGGCGGTCATGGCCGGCGACTACAACGCCATCCCGCAGGACGAGGACGCCGCCCGCCCCGACGACTGGCGCGACGACGCCCTCTTCATGCCCGAGACGCTGGCCAGCTTCCGCCGGTTCCTGCACGCCGGCTGGACCGACGCCCTGCGCGTCCACCGCCCCGAGCCCGAGGTCTACACCTTCTGGGACTATCAGGCCGGGGCCTGGCAGCGGAACGACGGCATCCGCATCGACCACCTGCTGCTGACCCCCCAGGCCGCCGACCGCCTCGACGCCGCCGGCGTCGACGCCCATGTGCGCGGCGGCGAGAAACCGTCGGACCACGTGCCGGTCTGGATCGACCTGGCGGTCTGACGGCGGGGAGGGGGCATGGCCGACGCGAAAGACGGGGCCGACGATGCCGCGGCGCAGCTTCGCGACCGCGAAGCTGCGCTGCACGAGATTCTGGACGTCATCTCCCGCTCCCGCGAAGACGAGGCGCCGGTCCTCGCCGCGATCGTGCGCAACGCCGCCCGCCTCTGCCGGTCGCCGGACGTAGGTCTGCACCTGGTGAACGATGCCCGCACCCACACGACTCTGGTCTGCGCGTTGGAGGACGATGCGGGCGTCTTCCCGCTCGGCGAACGGTTCGACCTCGACGCCCCCCTGCAGACGCAGACCGCCATCCGCGAAGCGCGGATCATCCACATTCCCGACGTGGCCGACGATCCTCTCTACCTGGCGCGCGATCCCATCCGGGTGAAGCTGGTCGAGGAGATGGGCGTGAGAAGCCGCCTCTCGGTGCCGCTGCTGCAGGACGGCGTCGCGTTCGGCTGCATCAACCTCGCGCGCTTCAAAGTCCGCCCCTTCACCGACGACGAAATCGCGCTGATCGAAACTTTCGCCGCCCAGGCCGTCATCGCCATCGAGAACGTCCGCCAGTTCCGCGCGCTGACCGACGCCAACGCCGACCTGGCGCAGGCGCTGGAACGGCAGACGGCCAGCGCCGAGGTGCTCGACATCGTCAGCCGGTCGCACGAGGACGCTCAGCCCGTCTTCGAGGCCATGCTCGCCAGCGCCCTGCGCCTGTGCGGCTCGCGCACCGCGATGCTGCTTCTGGTCTCCGCCGATGGCGGGCGGCTGGAACCGGCGGCGACCATCGGCGGATCGCCTAAAGTGGAGGACTGGCTCCGGCAGAACCCCGTGCGGCTCTCGGATGCCGAAAGCTCCATGGTGCAGGCGCTGCGGACCGGCCGGCCCGTCCATGTCCACGACATCCGCGACACCGAACGCTACCGGCGCGGCGACGGCCTGCGCCGCCGCTCGGTCGACGAGGAGGGCACGCGGACGGTGCTGCAGACGCCGCTTGTGCTGGACGGCCGCGGCATCGGCGTCATCACCGCCTACCGCGACGAGGTGCGCCCCTACACGGACGGCGAGATCGAGCTTCTGCGCACCTTCGCGGCCCAGGCCGTCATCGCCCTGGAAAACGTCCGCCAGTTCCGCGAACTCCAGACCCGCCTCGAACGCGAGGCCGCGACCCGCGAAATCCTCGAGGTCATCAGCACCTCGCGCGACGACGAGGCGCCGGTCTTCGACGCCATCCTCGAGGCCGCCTCGCGCCTCCTGAAGGCCAAGCTCGCCTTTTTGACCCTCGCGGACGAGACCCGCACCCACGTCCTCGTCCCCGCCCATCGCGGCACGACGCCCGAATTCGGCGCCATCCTCGACACGTTCGCCGAACCCATCGACCGCTCGGAACTGGTCGCGGTCCTCCCCGTCGCCAAGGGCGAGGTGATCCGCATCGACGACATGAAGGACACCGACCTCTACCGCTCGGGCGAGCCGCGGCGCCTGCAGATGGTGGACGTGGAGGGCGTGCGCTCCGTCGTCGGCGTGCCGCTGATGAAGGGCGGCGCCGGCCTCGGCGCCCTCGTCCTCTACCGCCGCGACGTCGCCCCTTTCTCCGACGACGACGTGGCCCTGCTGGAAAGCTTCGCCGCCCAGGCCGTCATCGCCATCGAGAACGTCCGCCAGTTCCGGGAGGTGCAGGAGCGGTTGGAGCGGGAGAAGGCCTCGGCCGAAGTCCTCGAGGTCATCTCCCGCTCCCGCGACGACCAGATGCCGGTGTTCGAGGCGATCCTCGAGCGGGCCGCGCGCCTGTGCGGCGCCCATCAGGGCGGGCTGCAGATGGTCAACGAGGCCGGCGACGCGCTGCGCATCATGTGCAACTGGGGCGAGGACACGTCCGGCGGCTTCGCGCCCGGCTACGAGATCCCCCTCGACGCCCCGATCAACCCCGCCGTTTCCGTGCGCGAGCGGCGCGTGGTCAACATTCCGGACCTTCGCGACACGGACCTCTATCGTCAGGGACACGAGGCCCGCATGCGCATGGTGGAGGAGGCGGGCGTCCGATCCTGGCTCATCGTGCCGATGCTGTCGGGCGAGACGGCCGTCGGCTCCCTCACGCTCAGCCGGCGCGAGGTGAAGCCCTTCACCCCCGACGAGGTGGCGCTGGTGGAAACCTTCGCCGCCCAGGCCGTCATCGCCATCGAGAACGTCCGTCAGTTCCGGGAGCTTCAGACCCGCCTCGAACGCGAGGCGGCGACCCGCGAGATCCTCGAGGTCATCTCCAGCTCCCGCGACGACGAGGCGCCGGTCTTCGACGCCATCCTCAACCGCGCCCGCCGCCTGTGCGGCGCCGTCGCCTCCGCCCTGCTGCTCGGCACGGCCGAGGGCGGCCGCCTGACCCTCGCGGCCTTCAGCGACGCGGAGAGGGTCGCCAAGCCGGAGCATATCGACGAGGCGAACGCCGTTCCGATGAAGATGGACCCCGACGTGCACATCGCCGCCCGCGCCATCTGTTCGGGCAAGCCCGTGCACGTGGCCGACCTCTCCGACACGGACGCCTATCGGCAGGGCGAACCCTCCTTCCGCTTGATGGTGGACGAGCAGCACCTGCGCTCCACGCTCAGCGTGCCGCTGCTATCGGCCGGCCGCGCGATCGGCGCGATCAGCCTGCATCGCCGGGAAACGGTCCTGTTCTCCGCCGACGAGGTCGCGCTCGTCGAATCCTTCGCCGCGCAGGCCGTCATCGCCATCGAGAACGTGCGCCAGTTCAAGGCGCTGGAGGCGCTGAACGCCGAGCTGGGCGACCGGGTCGAGGAACAGGTCGGGGAGATCGAGCGCATGGGCCGCCTCAAGCGGTTCCTCTCGCCCCAGGTGGCGCAGGCCATCACCTCGGCGGGCGACGAGGGCAAGCTGACCTCGCACCGCGCGATGGTCGCCGTGCTCTTCGCCGACATCCGCGGCTTCACCGCCTTCTGCGAACGCGCCGAGCCCGAAGAGACCATCGAGGTGCTGCAGACCTACCACGAGGAGATGGGGCGCCTGCTGCATGAACACGGCGCGGGGGTCGACCACCGCTCCGGCGACGGGATCATGGCGATCTTCAACGATCCTCTGCCCTGCGAGGACCCGGCGGGCGACGCGGTGCGGCTGGCGCTGGCCATGCGCGCCCGCATGGCGGAGCTCTGCCGCGGCTGGCGCAAGCTGGGGCACCGGCTGGGCTTCGGCGTGGGCGTGTCGCTCGGCTACGCCACCGTGGGGATGGTGGGGTCGGAGGGGCGCTACGACTACACCGCCTCGGGCACGGCGGTGAACCTGGGCGCGCGCCTGTGCGACCGGGCCGCGGATGGCGAGATCCTGCTCAGCCCCCGCGCCGCCATCGCCGTCGAAGACGACTTCGCCGCCGAGGCCGTGGGCGAGATGGAATTCAAAGGCATCCGCGAACCCGTGGACGTGTTCCGCCTCATCGACCCGGCCGTCGCCCCCGCCTGAGGCCGGCGCGGGCTGACCGGTCGGCGGCGTTCTTCAGGCCTCGTCGATCGGCTGCAGAGGCGACCGGATCCATGGCCAACGCTCCATCTCCATCACCGCGGTCTCCGCCGCGTCGAAGGCCTCGTGGTACCGATGGCCGTGGGGGATCGGCACGTCCACCGGCCCCTCCTCGAAGCCCAGTCGCCGCAGCTCCGCTTCCTGAGCGTCGACGTCTCCACAGCCGTAGACGATCCGGTGACGGTCGAGGACCAGCTGGCCGCCGCCCGACATCGACCGCAGCCATAGGTGATGGCGGCCGTCCCGCTCGAGGACGTCCTCGTGGTCCAGCAGGAACCGCTCCACCTCCTCGAAGCTGAGCGTGACAGGGCTCTGATACCGCCCGAGCGGGTTCCCCTGCCGCGACACGACGAGGACGAAGAGCAGCGCGAAAGGTCCCTCCCATCCGCGGCAGAGGTCGAGCAGCAACCGGACCTCGTGCCGCGCGCCGATGCACAGGCGGGAATAGGCGGGCTGATCCTCGCGCCGCCAGACATCCGGCCGGATCACCTCGTTCGGGGGTGGGACCGGGCTATGGAGCTTGTGAAGGGCGGTCACGCGATCGGTCCTCGACGATAATCCGGTTCGGCCTCCCATGGCTCGGGGAGAGAGACAAGGCACACCGTCGAGGCCCGATCGCGTGACCGCCCTTCACAAGCTCCATAGCCCGGTCCCACCCCCGAACGAGGTGATCCGGCCGGATGTCTGGCGGC
>JBCBYE010000340.1:0-5281 GCA_039816075.1 Pseudomonadota bacterium
GCGAGATCGGCGACGGCGGCGCCAACACCCTGACCGGCGACGGCGGCGCCAACACGCTGGACGGCCGCGGCGGCCGGGACGAGCTGAACGGCCTGGGCGGCAAGGACAAGCTGATCGGCGGCAAGGGCGGCGACAGCATGTTCGGCGGCAAGGGCGGCGACGACATGCAGGGCGACGGCGGCAAGGACACCATGGAGGGCGGCGGCGGCAAGGACACGATGGACGGCGGCGGCGGCAACGACTCCATCGACGGCGGCGGCGGCGACGACGAGCTGTTCGGCGGCGGCAAGAACGACCAGCTCTTCGGCGGCGGCGGCAAGGATACGCTCGACGGCGGCGACGGACGCGACAAGCTCTTCGGCGGCGGCAAGCAGGACGTCCTGCTGGGCAGGGCCGGCGGCGACGAGCTGACCGGCGACGCCGGCGCCGACACGCTGGTCGGCGGCAAGGGCAAGGACGAGCTGACCGGCAACGGAGGCAAGGACACCTTCGTCTTCGAGGCCAAGGACGGCAACGATCGCATCACCGACCTGGGCAAGAAGGACAAGCTGGGCTTCGCGATCCGCGGTCTGGAGTTCGAGGACCTCAAGATCACCGAAAAGCGCGGCGACACGCTGATCAAGTATCAGGGCGGCCTCGTGCGGATCGAGGACACGGAGGCGTCGCGCATCAAGGAGCGTCAGTTCGTGTTCGAGAACGCGCTGGACGACTTCATCTGAGGGAGGTCCGCGTCGACGAGCGTTCACGGCCCCCGGCCCTTGGCGGTCGGGCGCCGCGGGGCGCGGCGCGGCTCGCCTCCTCCAGCGCCTCTAAGACGCCGGGCGTGATAAGCCGGGCGACGGACATGTCGACCGACAGGCGCGGCAGCTGCGCCCCCCCTCGGACCAGGCGCGTCGCGCTGCAGCGCGACGCGCAGGATGCGCATCGATGCGGCGCATCGGGTTCAGATCCGTGGCGATGTCCGGAAATGCGGGCCGGCGCGAGGATGCCCCCCTGCGGGTGATTCCAGCCTGCCGGCATCTCCAGCGCGGCGATGCGGCGACCGTCCGCCTCCACGGTGGGCTCGAAGACGGGCACGACGCGGTCGCCGGCGAGGCTCTGCAGGATCTGGTCGGAGAGGCGCTTGCGCTCCGCCGGCTCTCGGCCGGTGGTCGTCGTCGAAGACGACGGTGCAGCCCTTGCCCTGCGCCTTGGCGCGGCAGGGCGCGACGTCAGCATTGAGCTTCGCGTCGGCCAGCGGCGCCCACGCGGCCGGAGGCCGAGACCCGACCTTCATCGAAAAGCAGGGTGATGCCTTGAGCGCCGGCTCCGGCGGCATGATGGCTCAGAGCCGCAGCCCGCTTTCCGACGCGAAGAAGTGCAGATCGGCAAACCGGACGGAAAGCGGCATCGCGGTCGCCAGGGCAGGCTGCGCCCCGGAGTCCACGGCAGCCGTGATGGGAATCTCCCCGGCGCGGCCTTGCAGATAGGTCACCGGGCCCAGCTCTTCGACGACGTCGAACGCGGCGGACAGCGCGACGCCGTCGGCGCCGGACGTCGCGGCCCCGTTGAGCCGCAGGCTTTCCGGCCGCGCGCCCAGCGTGATGCGCCCCCCCGGCGCCGCCGAAAGCCGGGTCTCGAGCGCCGCGTCGATGGGCACGGCGAATTCGGCGTGCACGAGATGCGGATGACCGTCGCGGCCCTCGAGACGGGCCTCGAAATAGTTCATCTCCGGGCTGCCCACGAAACCTGCGACGAAGAGGTTCTGCGGCGCGCCGTATATCTCCGTCGGCCGCCCGACCTGCATGATCTTGCCGGCATTGAGCACCACGATCCGGTCGGCCAGGGTCATCGCTTCGGCCTGATCATGGGTGACATAGATTGTGGTGCCCTCGAACTGCCGATGCAGGCGGGCGATCTCGGTGCGGGTCTGCACGCGCAGCTTGGCGTCGAGATTGCTCAGGGGCTCGTCGAACAGGAACGCCTTGGGGCGGCGGATGACCGCCCGGCCGATGGCCACCCGCTGGCGTTGACCGCCCGACAGCTCGGCCGGCTTTCGCTCGAGGAACGCATCGATCTCCAGGGACCGGGCGACTTCGCGCACGCGCTGATCGATCTCGGACCGCGCCGTGCCGCGGCGGCGCAAGGCGAAGGCGAGATTGTCGTAGACCGTCTTGTCCGGGTAGAGCGCGTAGTTCTGGAAGACCATCGCGATGTCGCGATCCTTGGGGCGGACGTTGTTGACCACCGCCCCGTCGATCCGGATCTCGCCGCTGGTGGGGCTCTCCAGCCCGGCGATCATCCGCAGCAGGGTGCTCTTGCCGCAGCCGGACGGGCCGAGCAGCACCAGCAGCTCTCCGCTTTCGATCGTCAGGCTCTGATCGTTGATGACCGCGACATCCCCGAAGCGCTTGCCGACCTTGTCGAACTCGATTCTCGCCATTGTGATGCTCCCTGAGGTCTCGGCTCAGCCCTTCAGGGCGCCTTCCGCGATGCTGCGGGTGAGTTGCCGCTGAAAGAGCGACATGACGAGAAGCGCCGGCGCCATGTAGGTGACGGCCATGGGCATCAGCACCTCGTAGTCGACGCTGGTGCGCCCGAAATTGACCGCCATGGCGGAGGGCAGCGTGCGCATCTCCTCGGACCGCAAAAGGGTCAGGGAGAAGACGAACTCGCCCCATGCGAGAATGAAGGTGTACATGCCCACGGTCACGATCCCCGGCATGATCAGGGGCAGGACCACGCGCACGGGCACTTCCCAGGCCTCGCAGCCGTCGAGGACCGCGGCCTCCTCCAGCTCGAACGGAACCGTCTCGATGAAGCCCTTCATCATCCAGGTTCCGACCGGGATCGTGATGCCGACCAGGGCGAAGACCAGCCCGACATGGGAGTCGAGCAGCCCGAGGAACTGCATGATCAGCGACAGCGGCACGACCAGCAGAATGGTGGGGATCATCTGCGACGACAGCATCATCAGGCCGACGGCGTCGCGCCCCCGGAACTTGCGCCGCGCCAGCGCATAGCCGCCCATGGTCGCCACCACGATGGTGATCGCCGTGGCGGCGAGGCTGACCAGCAGGGTGTTCTGGATGTACCCGGCCATGTCGATGAATTCGAACAGCGTCACGAACGCGTCGAAGGTGATGGTCTCGGGGAAGAACCGGGGCGGATACTTCAGGAGCTCCGACGTCTCCCGCACCGAAAACGAGATGATCCAATAAACCGGGAACAGGCTGAAGAACAGCAGGACGAACAGCCCGGCATATCTGAGCGCTGTCGTGATCATCGCTGCCGCGCCATGATCTTCTGGAACTGGATGTAGATGACCGTGATGATGAGCAGGAGGCCGATCGTCACGGTGCCCATGGCCGCCGCAAGATCGAACTTCAGAGAGCCGAAGGACAGGTAGTAGATCAGCGTCCCCATGACCTGCGAGCTGTTCAGCGGGCCGCCGCTGGTCAGCAGGTAGATCATCGGGAAAGCCTGGAAGGTCCAGATCAGGTTCAGGAGAATGACGATCACGAAGACCGGCTTCAGCCCCGGCAGCGTGACATGGAAGAACCGGGCGATGGGCCCGGCGCCGTCCATCTCGGCCGCTTCATAGAGCGTCTGCGGGATGGTCTGCATCGCGGCGAGCGTGATGATCGTGTAGAAGGGAAACTTCCTCCAGATCTCCGTGACCATGACCGAGGTGAAGGCGGTGTCGGGATGGCCCGTCCAGGCCCAGCCGTAGGCGCTCTCGATGCCCAGCACGTCGGCGAGGACGTAGTTCAGGATGCCGAAGTCGCCGTTGTAGATCCACGTCCAGCCCACGGCGCTGACCGGGATGGGCAGAACCCAGGGGACCAGCAGCAAGAAGACGATGAATTGCTGCCCCTTGATGCCGCTGTTCAGAAGCGCCGCGGCAACGAAGGAAAAGACAATCGTGCCGGTGGTGACCACCACGATCCAAATGAACGTGTTGGTGAGGCCGATGTAAAGCAGCGGCTCGTTGGCCAGGATTTCGAAGTTCTTGGTTCCGGCGAAGCTCCATTCACCCCCCCAAGGGACCGACTGGAAGCTGATGTAGATATTGGCGAAGATCGGCAGGATCATCACGATGAAGACGATGATCGCCGCGGGGGCGAGGATCGCTTGCGCAAATCGGATGTCCTGACCCACGCGCGGGCGGGGCCCCAGCCGCGTCGGGATTGCCTCGGCGATCTCCGCCATCGGTCGACCCTTTCCCTCAGGTCCGACCCGGCCGGGACGGCCGGGTCGGGGATCGCGTCCGTGCGTTACTGCTGCGCGAACTGGTTCTTCATGGTCGCGATGGCCTTGTCGGCGGCCTCGCCAGGGTCGCCGCCCAGCAGAACCTCGGCGACCGCGTCCCAAACGTGCGGGCGCAGCGCGGCATAGGGGCTGAGCAACAGGCCCGGATGCAGGGAGCCGCTGGGATCGGCCAGCTGCGCAGCCAGGGTTTCCTGGTTTTCATTCCCCGCAATCATCGGGTGGTCCGCCACATCGGTGCGCGGCGTGATCGAGCCCATGCTGTCATTGAACCGCACCATCCGGTCGCGATCGGTGTAGAACTCGATGAACTTGAACGCCTCTTCGCGATGCTCGGTATTGCCCAGCAGCACGTTGTCGAAGGAATTGAGGCCGAAATCGATGCGCAGGAAGCCGAGCTGCTCGGCAACCTCCGGGGAGAGGTCGGCCAGCACCGAAGCGATCTCGCCCACATCCGCGACCATCGCCACGCGTTCTTGCGCGAACAGCGCCCGCGTGCTCTCGTAGGTTCGGCCGACCGCCGCGGTCGTGCCGCCCGGGGTGAATTCGGCGATCTCGCGCATGTAGACCAGCGCTTCGACGAACTGGTCTCGATACTGATCGACGATCAGATTGCCCTCCAGATCAGCCCACTGGCCGCCAAGCTTGTAGAAGATCATGTTCCAGAAGTGGCTCGACAGCCGCGCGCCGATAAGGCCGTAGCCGTAGACGTCGTTCCGGCCGTCGCCATCGCGGTCGAAGGTCA
The DNA here is from genome assembly GCA_039816075.1 of Pseudomonadota bacterium. Taxonomy (GTDB): domain Bacteria; phylum Pseudomonadota; class Alphaproteobacteria; order Rhodobacterales; family Rhodobacteraceae; genus Albimonas. The sequence goes on from JBCBYE010000340.1 coordinate 4,994, forward strand.
GCTGCTCGGACATTTCCATGAGCTGCTCGAGATTGATCGGCTCGGCCGGCACCTCGATGCCGCGTTCGGCGAAGAGCTCTCTGTTGTAGGCGATGGTCCACGCGAGCCCCATGAAGGGGAAGCTCACCAGACCGACGCTCTGCTCCATGACATCGATCGGCGCCTGCGCGAACGCCGCCACAGTCTCCGGCGGCAGACGCTCGTAGAGATCGGCATTGTCGGCGGTGATCCCCGCGTCCTGCCAAACCATCATCAGGCCGTCGACCCACATATCGGGCACTTCGCCCA
>JBCBYE010000613.1:0-2907 GCA_039816075.1 Pseudomonadota bacterium
GGCCGCCTGCGCGACGCGCTCGGCCGGCAGCCCCCCGGGCCGCAGCAGGCGCGGGGCGCCGCCGTCGGCGGGAACCTCGACGATGGTGCTTTCCAGCCCCACGCCGCAGGGACCGCCGTCCAGCACCGCATCGATGCGGCCGTCGAGCTCTTCGATCACATGCGCCGCCTCGGTCGGGCTGATCCGGCCGGAGCGGTTGGCGGAGGGCGCCGCCACCGGCGCGCCCACCGCGGCCAGCAGCGCCTGGGCCAGCGGCCCCGCCGGCGCCCGCAGGGCCACGGTCGGCAGCCCCGCGGTCGCCGCCGGGGCCAGCGCGGCCTCGGCGCGCCGCGGCACGACCAGCGTCAGGGGGCCGGGCCAGAACCGCGCCGCCAACGCCCGCGCCGCCTCCGGCAGCTCCGCCAGCGTCTCGGCCGCCTCCAGCCCCGTCACATGCACGATCAGCGGGTTGAAGCTCGGCCGGCCCTTGGCCGCGAAGATCCCCGCCACGGCGGCGGCATCGTCGGCCCGCGCGCCCAGCCCGTAGACCGTTTCGGTGGGAAAGGCCGCCAGCCCGCCGTCGCGCAGGACGCGGGCCGCCTCGGCGATGCCGGCCGCGTCGCCGGCCAGGCGCGCCGTCCGCGCCGACCGCGTCGTTCGGTCGGACCGTCCCGTCTGCACCGCCTCGGCCTGCGCCATCCCGGCCCTTCGCTCCCTCGATCCGGCGTCCCGCGACGCCGCGGCGCGTCTTCGCGCGCTCGACAGACGCGTCCGCGCGTCTTACCCAGCAGACGTGGCGGCAGCGCCGCGCCCGTGCCGCCGGCCGCCGTTCCATGCCCTGGGCGCAAGACATAGCCGAGCGGCCGGCCGGGGCCAACGCCCCGCCACGGACCGGCCGCCGCCGTCGCGCCCCCGCGCGGCGCTGGGAGAGAGAGCGCCATGACCTACCACGCCCCCATCCGCGACCTCGCCTTCTGCCTCGACCATGTGGTGGAGGCCGACCGCCTGGCGGGCACCGACCTGTTCGCCGACGCCACGCCGGAAACCCGCGGCGCCATCCTGGCCGAGGCGGGCAAGCTGGCCGCCGACGTGCTCGCCCCCCTCAACCGCGATGGCGATCAGCAGCCCGCGCGGCTGGAAAACGGCGTCGTGCGCGCCACCCCCGGCTTCGCCGACGCCTATCGGCAGCTCGCCGCCGGCGGCTGGGTGGGGCTGGCGGCCAGCGAGGCGGCCGGCGGCATGGGCCTTCCCCTGACGCTCGGCACCGCGGTCAACGAAATGTTCGCCGGCGCCAACCTGTCGCTCAGCCTCTGCCCCCTGCTCAGCCAGGGGCAGATCGAGGCGCTGGAGGCCCACGCCTCGGATGAGATCAAGGCCCTCTACCTGCCCAAGCTGACCTCGGGCGAGTGGACCGGCACCATGAACCTGACGGAGCCGCAGGCGGGATCGGATGTGGGGGCGCTGCGGTCCAAGGCCGAGCCGAACGGCGACGGCAGCTATGCGATCACCGGGCAGAAGATCTACATCTCCTGGGGCGACCACGACATCGCCGAGAACGTGGTGCATCTGGTGCTCGCGCGTCTGCCCGACGCGCCGGCGGGGACCAAGGGCGTTTCGCTCTTCGTCGTGCCCAAGCGCCTGCCGGACGAGACCGGCGAGGCGGGCGTCGCGAACGCCCTCAAGGTCGTCGGGCTGGAGCACAAGATGGGCCTGCACGGCTCGCCGACCTGCGTCATGGCCTACGAGGGCGCCACCGGCTGGCTGGTGGGCGACGAGGGCGGCGGCATGGCGGCGATGTTCACGATGATGAACAATGCGAGGCTCGGCGTCGGCGTCGAAGGTCTGGGCATCGCGGAGGCGGCCTATCAGAAGGCGCTGGGCTACGCGCTCGACCGCGCGCAGGGGCGCACGCCCGACGGCTCGGGCACCATCGTCGGCCATGCGGATGTGCGCCGCATGCTGCTCAAGATGAAATCGCTCACCGAAGCGGCCCGCGCCATCTGCCTCGACACCGCCGTCAGCCTGGACATGGCCCGCGCGGCGGGGGGCGAGGCGGGCAAGCGCTGGCGCGACCGCGGGGCTTTTCTGACGCCCATCGCCAAGGCGTTCGGCACGGATGTGGGCAACGAGGTCGCCCATATCGGCGTGCAGGTCCATGGCGGCATGGGCTTCGTCGAAGAGACGGGCGCCGCCCAGTTCTGCCGCGACGTCCGCGTCACCGCGATCTACGAGGGCACCAACGGCATCCAGGCCATGGATCTCGTCGGGCGCAAGCTGTCCGATGGCGGCGAGACCGCGCGCGGCCTGATGGCCGAAATCCGGCGCGTCGCCAGCCAGGCCCGCGCCTCGGACGACGCGACGCTGTCGCCGCTGGGAGGCGAGCTGGAGCAGGCGGCCGCCAACCTCGCCGGCGCCACGGACTGGATGCTGGGGCAGGAGGGGTTGAACGACCGCTACGCCGGCTCCGCCGACTACCTGCGCGCCTGGGCGCTGGTGCTGGGCGGCGCCTACCTGCTGAAGGGCGCGCTGGCCGCCGCGGGGGACGAGGCCGCTCGCCGCAGCGCGCTGGCGGTCTACTTCTTCGGCCGCGAGCTGCCGCTCGCCGCCGGCTTCGCCCGGGCGGCGGAGGCGGGGTCCACCTCGCTGTACCGCCTGACCGCGCAGGAGCTGGCGGCCTGGACCGATTGACGCCGCCAAGGGGGATCCCGGCTTGAACCTCGCCGAACCGCGCACCGGGGTCCGATTCCCCTTTCCCGACCCGCCCTCCGCCGCCGGCGAGGTGGTGGAGGTGGCCGAGGGCGTTCTCTGGTCCCGCATCTCCATGCCCATGCGGCTCGACCATGTGAACGTCTACATGCTGGACGACGGCGACGGCTGGACCGTCGTCGACACCGGCTTTCGCGGCGACACCGCGCGCGCGGCTTGGGA
>JBCBYE010000145.1:0-8380 GCA_039816075.1 Pseudomonadota bacterium
CTCGGCCGGCGCGGGCCGGGCGGGGTCGGTCAGCGCCTTGAAGAAGGCGGCCTGGCGGTCAGACGGCGCGGACATGGCGCGGCTCCGCCCCGGGCCGCGCGGCGGCGGCGGCGTCCATGACCTGCTCGGCGGCGCGCGCCTCGGCCACAAGGGTCGGCCAGTCGGGCACGTCCGCGTCCCATTCGATCAGCGTGGGGATCGGGCCGGCGCGGGCGATCACGCGGGCGTAGAGGGCCCAGACGGGGTCGGCGACCCGGCGGTCGTGCGAGTCGATCAAAAGGCGGGCGCCGGCCTCGTCGCGATCCTCGGCATGGCCGGCGAGGTGGATCTCGCCCACCGCATGCAGGGGGAAGCCGTCGATATAGGCCTCGGGCGACCAGCCCTGATTCACGGCGGAGACGAAGACGTTGTTGACGTCCAGCAGCAGCCCGCAGCCGGTGCGGCGCGTCAGCTCCGCCAGGAACTCCAGCTCGGTCATCGTGCTGGTGTCGAAGGTCACGTAGGTGGACGGGTTTTCGAGAAGCAGGCGGCGGCCCATGACCGTCTGCACCTGATCGACGTGGTCGGCGACCCGGGTCAGCGTGGCGGCGTCGTAGGGCAGCGGCAGCAAGTCGGGATAGTAGGCGCCCTCGTGCGTGGACCAGGCGAGATGCTCGGAAAAGAGGCCCGGTTCATAGCGGCGGTCGAGCGCGCGCAGCCGGGCGAGATGGTCGACGTCGAGCGGCCCCTGGGCGCCGATGGACAGGCCCACGCCGTGCAGCGAGATCGGATGCGCCTCGCGGATGCGGGACAGCCAATGGTGCGGCGGACCGCCGTCGCCCATGTAGTTCTCGGCATGGATTTCGAACCAGCCGATGTCGGGGCCGGCGTCGAGGATGTCGGCGTAGTGCTGCGGCTTCAGCCCGACGCCGGCGCGGGCGGGCACGTCGGCGGGAACGCGCGATTGGGTCTGCATGGATCGGCGCACCGCTGGGCCTGGGATCGGCGGAGGGATCGCCCGCCCCCCGGCCGCCGCAGGGGCCGGGGGCGGGCGGACGACGGATCAGGCCGTGGGCAGATCGCGGTCCTGCGGCTCCAGCGAGCCGGTGCGGTCGCCGGGCAGTTCGAAGTCTGCGTCGGCCTCTTCGACGCCGTATTTCAGGCAGTCGCCCTGGGGCACCAGCGTCCAGGCGTTGCCCTGGTAGTCGACGGTCGAGGTGCCGGCGCAGGTGGTGCCGGCGCCCGCGGCGCAGTCGTTCTTGCCGGCCAGCGAGATGCCGTAGCACTTCTCCTTGGCGCCGGCCTCGGCCGGGGTCGGGGCCAGGCCGACGGCCGACACGGCGAGGGCGACGGCGCCGGCGACGGAAGCGGCGGCGAGGGCTTTGTTCGTCTTGGACATGGATCGGTCTCCGTTGGACGAGGGTCGATATGTCGGAAGGCGCCGCGATCCGGGGCCTGCGTCGCGGCGAGCCGAAGACCCTATCGCCGGGGGCGAAGATCCGCGTCGCGCCGGTCGGCAGGATCCGCAGCCGCGCGTCCCCCTCCCTGTGCGGGTCAAGACGTAGCGGCTGCAGGTTCGTTGTGGCAATTCATCACATGTCACGTCGACGTGTGATCCTGGGCGCGGTTCTGAAACAAATCCCGGCGGGGCTTGCGCGCAGGCGCGGCGGGTCAGCGCGAGACCAGCCGCCCCTCCGGACCCAGATGGTTGTTCCAGGCGAACCAGTAGGCGAGGTGGCCGGCGATGCGGGGCAGACGCCTCCCGGCGTCGGAGACCAGCGCGTCCTCGGTCAGGGTCCAGCCCTGCCCGGCCGCGACGAGGCCCCCGTCCTCGTTGCGGGCGAAGACGCGGTCGCCGCGTTCGTAGGCGCGCACGCCGCGCCCCTGCCCGATCCCGGCCCCGATCCCGGCCCCGGCCTCGACTTCGCCCCCGGCCCCGGCCCCGGCGCCGGCCTGGGCGCCATCGCCGATCAGCACGATCGGCAGGCCCCCCACGACGTCGTTGCGCAAGGCGCCATCGGCGAAAAGGTCGAGCGCCCAGGCCTTGGCCGCGCCCTGGCGGCGGATGGCGAAGACATGGTCCTTGGCGCGCAGGCGGCTTTGATCGACCCGCGCGGGAAACATCAGGTCGGGCGAGGCGAAGTAGTCGCGATAGACCACGCCCGAGCCGTAGTCCCGCTCATGCCCCGTGCGCAGAGACAGGACCTGCGTGCGCGGATGGCGCGCGCGCCAGGCGCCCCAGGGCTCGATGACGACGGGTCTGCGGCGCAGGACGAGGCCGGATCCGCGCAGGGGGCCGGAGACGGGGCGCCCCTCGAACTGGGTCCACAGGCTCTCCGTCCGCCGGTCGTACATCAGCTTGTTGGAGCGGTGCAGGAAGCCGGAGGTGGCGAAGCGGAACGGCGCCGCGCGCCCGTAGCCGTCCGCGTCGTAGAGGATGCCCGCGCCGCACAGCGTGCAGTAGGCCAGCGCCACGGGCACGCCGCCGATCACGTCGTTGAACATCTCGTGCCAGCCCATGATCCGCAGCGGATAGGCGCGCGCGTCGCCGTTGATCCGCACGCCGAAGACGAGGTCGTCGTCGCGCAGATAGGCGGCCTCCGCCGCCGGGATCAGCGCGGGGTCGTCGAGCGAGGGGATGGTGTCGCGATGCACGCCGCCCCACACCACCTCTTCGAAGCGGATGTCCATGGCGCCCTCGGCGATGAATTCGGGGCGCAGAAAGGGCCGCCAGTCGGGGTCGATGGTCATGAACCAGGTGCGCTTGAACACCCGATAGGCGGGGTGGGACCGCAGGTCCGGCCGCCCTTCGAGCCAAAGCATCCAGTCGGGCCAGGCGCGGCCGGGCGCGGCCCCGGCGAGATGTTCGAGCAGATCGAGGATCTCGTCCCTGGGATAGCGGGTGAAGCGCAGGGCGAAGATCAGGCCGGAGACGACGTCGGGCCGGCCGCGCGCGCGCAGATAGGCGAGGGCGTCCGGGATGTCGGTGGAAAAGCCGAAGAGGAGGGCCTGCAGCGCGCGCAGGACGTCGTCGTGGTCCTCCGGAGCCTCGTCGTCCGCGGCGCGGGCGAGAGGGGGGAGCGGCAGGGCGGCGGCGGCGGCGCCGGCCGCGGCGGTCAGCGCCCGGCGGCGCGAGAGAAGGGGCGGCATGGCGCGCTCCGTCAGGGTCGGGGCGCGCAGGCTAGCGCGACGGGCGGCGCGGGGCGTTCAAATTCGCTTCGGCGGGGCGTGAGGCGCGCGGCGGGTCAGCCGTCGCGCAGGCGCAGCAGGTAGACGTCCATGATCCAGCCATGGCCGGCGCGCGCCGCCTCGCGCAGGCGGGGGATCTCCTGGGCGAGATCGGCCAGGGGGCCGGCGCGCAGGACCTGCGAGGGGAGGCCGAGATTGGCGCCCCACCAGATGTCGAAGCGCTCCGCCGGCAGGGTCTGAAAGGCGCAGGCGCCGTCGAGCATCACCGCGAGGCTGCGCGCGCCCTCCGGCCAGCCCTGGTCGCGCAGGCGGCGGCCGGTGGTGACCACCACCGCGTCGCCGACCGTGTTCAGCGGCACGGCATGGGCGGCGGTCAGCGCCTGCAGCGCCGTGATCCCGGGCACGACGGTCAGCCGCGGCGCGGGCCGCAGACGCGCGGCGATGCGCAGCGTGCTGTCGTAGAGCGAGGGATCGCCCCAGACCAGCAGCGCGGCGGAGCGGGCGCCGGGATGGGCGGCGAGGGCCTGGGTCCAGCGTTCGGCGATGGCGTCGTGCCAGCGCTCCACCCGCTGCAGATACGGCAGGGCGGGATCGCGGACGGGCATGTCGAATTCGGCGATGGTCGGCGCGGCGGCGGCGCAGGCGGCGGGGGCGGCGTCGCAGGCGGCGGCGATGATCTGCAGGCGCAGCTCCGCCAGGTCGGATTTGTCGTCGCCCTTGCGCGGCAGCAGGATGAGGTCGGCGGAGCGGATGGCCGCCTCGCCCTGGCGCGTGACATGATCGGGCGCGCCGGCGCCGATGCCGATGAGACGCAGGTCCAGCATGACGCGCGGCGCGGGGGCCCGGGCCGCGGCGGCCCGGGCCGGCGGCCTGGATCAGGCCGGCGCGTGCAGGCGGCGCACGAAGAGGCCCGAGCCCTCCAGCCCGCGGGCGGTCTTGGCCGCCGCCAGAACGGCGAGATCGGCCAGCGGCTCGATCACCACCACCAGCATGTAGGCGGCGCCGAACGCGGCGACGGCCGACACGTTCTCGGCCCCGAAGCCCTGGCCGTAGATCGCCCAGAACGCCACCCAGGCGACGACGCCGCCCTGATAGACCGCCGACATCTTGAGAACGTCGCCATAGGCGAGGTCCACATAGGCGCAGTCCTGCGGCAGGACCCGCTTGGCCAGCGCCGAGATGGCGAAGAGCGGGAAGAGCAGCGTGGAAACGTTGACGAAGAACATCGGCAGGTCCGACGGGGCGAAGACCGCGCCCTGGATCAGCAGGCCCGCCGCGAGGCCCAGGGCCGCCGGCGCCGCGCCGCACAGCAGGAACAGCGTCGTGCCGAGGATGAAGTGCACCTCCGACACGCCCACCGCGAAATGCGGCAGGACCTCGAAGAAGATGAAGACGCCGACCGTGGCGATGGCGGCGCGGATCAGCATGGAGACCGCCGAATGCGTCTTGAGGTCGTCGAGGGCCAGCTTGACCGTCCAGCCGGCCGCGGCGGCGGCGGTTCCGACGGCGAGCATCATCTTGGCGCCGTCCACGACGCCGGGTTCGATATGCATGGTGTCTCTCCTGCCGCCCCACCGGCGGCTCAGGGGCCGGAGGTTCCGGCGGTTGCGCGTGCGGACGGCAGGTTTCCTGACTCGCGCATCACCGCGGCGTCGGGCCTTCCCGGTCCGGCAGGACCAGTGGCGCGTTCCGACGACGCTCCTCGCTTACAGTTGCGGGGGCAGTCGAGGCCTTTCACCTCGTTCCCTTTTGATTTCCGAAGAAAACCGTACGCGCCGCAAGTATTTGCGAGCCGCGGGCGCGTGGCAAGCGAGACTTGCGGCCGAGCGGCGAGGCGGAGGCGCCGATCAGGCGGGGCGCCGATCAGGCGGGGCGCCGAGGGCCTCAGGGATCGGACGCGGCGAGGGGGCCGTAGAGGATCAGGGCCGGCTCGGCGCTGCGTTCGGCCGCGAGGCGGCCGGCGAGGGCGGCGACGTCGCTGCGGTGCAGGGCCTGACGCGGGGTGGAGACGGCCTCGGCCAGCAGGGCGGGGGTGGCCGGCGGCAGGCCTTGGGCGATCAGGGCCCGGGCGAGCGCGGGGAAGGTGCGCTTGCCCATGAAGACCACGGTGGTGGCGGAGGGGTCGGCGAGCGCGGGCAGGTCGATGTCCCCGGGCAGCTCGCCGTCGGCGCCGTGGCCGGTGACGAACTGCACGCGCCGGGCGGTGAGGCGGCGCGTCAGGGGAATGCCGGCGGCGGCGGCCGCGGCGCAGGCGGAGGGGACGCCGGGCACGATCTCGTGCGCGATGCCGGCGGCGCGCAGGGCCTCGATCTCCTCCTCCAGCCGCCCGAAGAGGCCGGCGTCGCCGGATTTGAGCCGCACGACGCGCCGGCCGGTGCGGGCGTAGTCCACCAGCAGGCGGCTGACATGGTGCTGCCGCGGCGAGGGACGGCCCGCGCGCTTGCCCACCCCCACCAGATCGGCGCCGGGGCGCGCATGGGTCAGGATGGGGCCGGAGGAGAGGTCGTCGAACAGCACCGCGTCGGCGCGGCGCAGACGGTCCACGGCGCGAAGGGTCAGCAGCTCCGGATCGCCGGGGCCGGAGCCGACGAAGCTGACGAAACCTGAGTCGGGGCCTGAGTCGGGGCCTGAGCCGGGGCCTGCGCCAGGGCCTGCATCGGGGCCTGCGCCGGAGTTTGCGCCGGGGCCGGAGGCGGCGCTCGAGCGGGCGTCGGAGGCGGCGGCGGCGGCGGCCGGATCGTCGCTCACGCCGCCTCGCCGGCGATGAGGTGGAAGAACGTGCCGGAGACCTGGCCGCGGCGCGAGCCGGTCTCGGCCGCCGGGGCCCCGTCGGCGTCGAAGACCTGGGCGAGCGGCGCGTCGGGCTGGGACAGCACGGTGGAGTAATGGAACTCGTGGCCGCGCAGCACCGCGCCGGCGGCCTGGCCGGGCATGGGCGCCTGAAGCGCCGCGCGGCGATAACCCAGATGCAGCTTGCGCTTTTCATAGCTGGTGACGAGGCCCAGCAGGCCGGCCATGGCGTGCCGTTCGCCCTGCTTGTCGACTAGCCCCTCGCCCAGAACCATGTAGCCGCCGCACTCGCCATGGATGGGGCGGGTTTCGGCATGGGCGCGCAGACCCGCCAGAAACGTCGAGGCGGCGGCGAGGCGGCCGGCATGAAGCTCCGGATAGCCGCCGGGCAGCCAGACGAGGTCGGCGTCCGCGGCCGGCGCCTCGTCGGCGAGCGGCGAGAAGGGCAGGATCTCCGCCCCCGCGGCGCGCCAGCCCTGCAGCAGGTGCGGATAGGTGAAGGAGAACGCCTGGTCCCGCGCCAGCGCGATGCGCTGGGCCGGCGGCGGGGGCAGCGCGCCGGCCGGGGGCGCGGCGTCGCCGGCGGCCGCCTCGGCAAGCGCGGCGACGTCGACGTTTTCACTCAGGAACGCGGCGTAGCGGGCGATGGCGGCGTCGAGATCGGGATGCTCCACCGCCTGGATCAGGCCCAGATGCCGCTCCGGCAGGGCCAGGTCGCCGCGGCGCGGCAGGGCGCCGAGCACGCGCAGACCGACGCGGTCCATGCCGACGCGGGTCAGACGCTCGTGCCGGGGGCTGGCCACGCGGTTCAGGATCACGCCGGCGAAGGGCAGGTCCGGATCGTAGTCGCGAAAACCCATGGCGGCGGCGGCGGCGGATTGCGCCTGGCCGCCCACGTCGAGCACCAGGACCACGGGCCAGCCCATGCGCCGCGCGGTTTCGGCGCTGGACCCGAAGCCGGCGCGCCCGGCGGTCGCCACGCCGTCGAACAGGCCCATGGACCCCTCGGCGACGCACAGATCGGCACCCTCCGCCCGGGCGGCGATGGCGCTGAACAGCGCCGCGTCCATCGCCCAGGTGTCGAGGTTGAAGGACGCGCGGCCGGCGGCGGCGAGGTGGAAGGCCGGGTCGATGTAGTCCGGGCCGGACTTGAAGGGCTGCACCGCGCGCCCTGCGTCGCGCAGGGCGCGCAGCAGGCCCAGCATCACGGTGGTCTTGCCCGTGCCGGAGGCGGGGGCGGAGATCATCAGGCCCGGAGGGAAGGCGTTGGGGACGGCGTCAGTCATCGGCGGGGCTCCAATGCGCCCAGGGGCTCTGGGCGCTTTGCGGGCGATAGCGGCGGTCGTAGTCGGGCGCGTAGAGACGGCTGTCGTCGAAATGCTCGGCCCCCAGCGCGGGGCCGACCAGGATCAGCGCGGTGCGGGTCATGTCCGGCGGCACGGCGTCCTGCAGGGTGGCGAGGGTGGCGCGCAGGATGCGCTCGTCCGGCCAGCTGGCGCGCTGGACCACGGCGACGGGGCAGTCGGGCCCGTAGGCGGGGGTCAGGCGGGCGACGACGTCGTCCAGCAGACCGATCGAGAGGTGCAGCGCCAGCGTGGCGCCGGTGGCGGCGAAGTTTTCCAGCGTTTCGTTCGCCGGCATGGAGGTGGCGCGCCCGGAAGTGCGCGTCAGGACCACCGACTGGGCGATGCCGGGCAGCGTCAGTTCCGCCCCCAGGGCCGCGGCGGCGGCGGCGAAGGAGGGGACGCCGGGCACGACCGCATAAGGGATGCCCGCGGCGCGCAGGCGGCGGGTCTGCTCGCCCATGGCCGACCAGACCGACAGGTCGCCGGAATGCAGGCGCGCCACGTCCCGGCCGGCGGCGTGGGCGGTCTCGATCTCGGCCATGATGGCGTCGAGGTCGAGGGAGGCGGTGTTGACCACGCGGGCGTCCGGCGGGGCGTGGGCGAGGACCGCCGCGGGCACGAGCGAGCCGGCGTAGAGGCAGACCGGGCAAGCGGCGATCAGGTCGCGGGCGCGCAGGGTCAGCAGGTCCGGCGCGCCGGGGCCGGCGCCGATGAAATGCACGGTCATGTTGCGTCCTTTCGGGCGAGCGCGCAGGTGGCGCGGCCGTCGGCGGAGACGGCGCGCGGGGCCAGAAGGCGCGCGCCGGGGCCGATCGCGGCGAGGGCGGCGGCCTCGGCGACGCTGCCGAGGCCATGGGCGGCCAGCGCGGCGGCGGAGCGGGTGAGCGGGGTCTGCCTGCGCGCGTCGGCGGGATCGACGGCGAGGGGGCGAAGGCCCGCGGCCGCGGCGAAGCGTTGGAAGGCGGCGGCCTCGGCCTTGCCCGCCAGGGTCGCGGCGGCGGCGGGCGAGGGGGCGGGCGCGGACCCGCGGGCGCCCTGCCCGGCGGCCCGGCGCGCGGCGGCGAGCGCCTGCGCCA
>JBCBYE010000085.1:0-10406 GCA_039816075.1 Pseudomonadota bacterium
CCGATGAGGGCGACGAGGGGCACTGCGTCCTGTTCGGCCAGGTCGCCACGTGGGAGCGTCATCGCGGCGCCTTTCAGGAGGTCGACTACGCCGCCTTCCTCGGCCCGATCTGCAAATACGTCGAAGAGGTCGTCGACCCCGCCCGCCTGCCGGAGGCGCTGGCCCGCGCCGTGCATGCCGCCCAAACCGGCACGCCCGGACCCGTCGCGCTGTCGCTGCCCGAGGACATGCTGGAGGCCGCGGCCGACGCCGTCCCCATCGCCCCCCTGCCCCGGCCCGCCGCGGCGCCCGCCGACGCCGCCGTCGCCCGGGCCGCCGAGATGCTCGCCAAGGCCGAACGCCCCCTGCTGATCGCCGGCAGCGCGCTGGAGGGGCCCCGGGGCCGCGCCGCCCTGGCCCGCGCGGCCGAGGCGCATCGCCTGCCCGTGGCGCTGACCTTCAAGATGCAGCACCTCTTCGACAACGCCTCGCCGCTTTATGCCGGGCATCTGGGCTTCAAGATCCCCGCCCCGCAGGTGCAGGCCATGGCCGAGGCGGACCTGATCCTCGCCGTCGGCACGCGCCTCGGCGACACGCCCACGCAGGGCTGGCGCCTGCCCAAGACCGAGCCGGAACAGCCCGTGATCCACGTGCACGAGGATCCGGCCGCGATCGGCCGCGTGATCCGGGCGGAGCTGGGCGTCGCCGCCGATCCCGCCGCCTTCCTCGCCGCCCTGGCGGAGCGCAACCTGCCCGTTCCCGCCGGCCGCGGCCCCTGGGCGGAGGGTCTGAACCGACGCGCCCTCGCGCTGCGCGGACCGGCGCCGCAGCCGCGGCCCGACGGGCTGGATTTCGGCCATGTGGTCCTGGCCCTGGCGGCGCGGGCGCCGGGCGACGCGATCCTGACGATGGATGCCGGCAACTTCTCGGGCTGGGTCCATGCCCACTGGCCTTGGGACGGCACCCAGCAGGCGCTGGGCGCCGTCGGCGGCGCCATGGGCGGCGGCGTGCCCGGCGCCGTCGCCGCGGCGCTGCGCTTTCCCGAGCGTCGCGCCATCGGCTTTTCCGGCGACGGCGGGGCGCTGATGACGGGGTCGGAGCTGGCGACCGCCGCCGCCGCGGGGGCCAAGCCGATCATCGTCATCTCCGACAACGGAACCTACGGCACGATCCGGCTGCACCAGGAAAAGGCGTATCCCGAGCGCGTCTCCGGCACCGCGCTGCGCAACCCCGACTTCGCCGCCTGGGCCCGCAGCTTCGGCGCCCTGGGCCTGACCGCCGCGACGCCCGAAGAGGCGGAGGCCGCCGCCGAGGCCGCCTTCGCCCATGACGGCATGGCGGTGATCCACGCCAAGACCAGCGCCGAGGCCCTGTCCCCCTTCGCCACGATCACGCAGCTGCGGGGCGGGTGAGGGTCGGCTAGAGGACCTTCATCCTGCACGTCACCGGGAAATGGTCGGACGCGCCGACGTGCTTCGTGCGATCGAACTTTCTGGGTCGGATCCGGTGCGCCGGGGCGTCGTCCGGCAGGCCGCCATTTGTCCACATCGCCTTCGGCGCAGCTATGGCGAAGTCGTCTTCGGACATGCTCAGGCCCGACAATCCAAGCGCAAGGCCCCGGGTCACGATCATCTGATCGAAGACCTGCTTGGTGCGGCGATGGTCGCGCGGCGTGAAGAAAATGGCGCCTTCGCCGGGCCGCCCCAACGGCCCCCAGGACAGATTGTAGAGGTCGGCCTCCTGCCCAAGGTACTTCGCGACATCGGACTTCTTGCGATCCGACGGATCGGTCTTCAACCGATCATCGGCGGGCGTCTTCATCGGCTCTTCGATCCCGTCGAGCGAATTCGACGCCCGCAGCTCCGACATGACGGAGCGGTTGAAGGGGTCGTCGTTCAGATCCCCCATGATGAGGACGTTGCAATCCCAGCGCCGCGTCATCTCGGGCAGCAGCGCCGAGAGATCGTCTTCCTCGAGCAACGCGTCGAGGGGCATCTTCAGCCGCCGATCCACCAGCTGGCCGACCCGCGACGCAACGGACACCCGGAACGGCTCGCTCTCGACCGCGGCGCCGCGGCGAGACGGCCAATGCGTCACCATGACCACGACTTCGGCGCCGTTCTGGCGAACCTTCAGCGGGGCTTCGAAAACGTCACGGGTGGGATAGCGGTGGTGCACCAGATGCCCGACCGCCGGCTCGGTCGCTTCGAACAGGTCCTTCGAGTAGATCAGTCCGCAATCGATGCCGCGGATGTCGGCGCTTTCATGGGATGCGATGACGTAGTCGTCGCGGTTCAGGGCCGCGTTCATCTCGTCGGCAAGCCGGCTCAGAAGCGCCTCGTTCTCGATCTCGCAAACACCCAACATGTCCGGGCCGTCGCCGCCGAACATGGAGCCGATGACCTCGACCAGCCGCGCGAATTTTGCATCCACGGCCGCCTGGTCCCAGCCGGCGGCAGGGGTGAACTCAAGGTCCGCGGCGATGGCGCTCTCCTCGATGTCGAAGAGGTTCTGAAGGTTCCAGAAGGCGATGTTGAGGTCTTGCACGGACGACTCCCTGAACAGACTTGCTTTGAACGCGAGGCCTAGGGTGCACCCGGAAAGCGACGATGCGGCGACAGAGCTCCGAAAACGGCGTCAGTCCAGAAACCGCAGGTCCTCCGGCGCGTAGCGCACCTTGCCCTCCCTCGCCGGGCGGCGGGCCTTTTCGGTCCAGCAGGTCCGGGCCTGATCCAGCGACAGGTGCGGGTTCGCATCGCGAAGATCGCGCAGGTATTGCAGGTGCTCGTTGCACTCGGCGATCTCGCGGCGGAAGGCCGGGTCGTCCTTGCGCGCCTCCAGCATCCGCCAGGCCGCCTCGGCGTCGGCCAGGGTGCGGCCGGGACTGGCGCGCATCCAGTCCATGAAATCGCCGTGGCAGGAGAACCGCGGCCCCAGCCGCGCCTTGAACCAGCCGCGCAGATTGGGGCCGAAGCTCACGCCCTCGTCGATCACGGTCGCCTCGCTCAGCGCGGCGGTCTTCCAGTCCACGCCGCCGGACCGGCGGCGGCGGCGCGGCGGCGCCGGCGGCGCCTGTCCCGGATGGGCAAGGGCGAAGGCGACGCGGTCGCGCAGCTCCGCCTTGCGGCCGGCCGAGGGCAGGCCCAGCGCCTCGCAGAACGCGCGCAGCTCGGCCACGGGCCAGTACCAGCGGGCGAAGGTCTGGGGCGTCATGGCGGGGTCGACGGGGGGCCGCAGCGCATCGGAGGGATCTGTCATGGCGGCCGAGCTATGGCGCCCGCGGGCCCCGTCCAGCCCCGCCGAACGCTGGGTTCACGCGATCGGCGCTTTCATTCCGCCCGACGCTCCGCCACCATCGCGTTCATCGCCGACCAGAGGACACTCCGCCATGCCCCGCCCCGCCATCGTTCCGGCTCTCGCGCCCGCCCTCGTCGCCGCGCTGCTGGCGCTGTCGCCCGCCGCGCCGGCGGCCGCCGCGCCCGCGGCCCGCTCCGGCGCCTTCGAGCTGGCCCAGGCCAAGCCGCGGCCGACGCTCGTGCGCTATCCCTCGGGCGCCTACGAGGTGCGCTACGTCGACAACTGCGTGGTGACCTACGACACGTCGGGCCGGCGCACCGGCTCCCGCCGCTGCATCCCCGCGCAGGTGAAGCGGGCCGACCGGCTGGTGCAGGAGGATGCGGCCTCGCGCGGGGGCGGCGGGCTGAAGTATCGCAAGCTGGCCAGCGGCGCGGCGCGGGTGACCTACAGCGACGGCTGCATCGTCACCTACAACAAGACCGGCCGGCGCAGCGGCTCCCGCGGCTGCCGACCCAAGCAGGTGCGACGCGCGGACAAGGTGGTGCAGCAGCGCTTCTGAGAGGCCCAGGCCGCAGGCGGCCGTCGGCGGCCGCAGGCCGCAGGCGGCCGTCATCAGCCCAGGCCGCAGGCGGCCGTCATCAGCCCAAGGCCGCAGGCGGCCGTCCCGGCCTCAGCCCGAGCAGCGCAGCCGGTCCGCCCAGTCCCGCGAGCGCGCATCCGCGAGCCGCGCGGTCGCCGGCGCGACCCCGTCCGCCGCCGCCGGATCCGCGCCCAGCGCCGCGAGGATCCCGCGCAGCACGCCGGCCGGGTCCGCCGCCAGATCCTCGTAGCGCGCCCGGACCGGCGAGACCCCTTCCGCGGCGAACCAGGCGCGCCAGTCCGCGTCCCAGGCCGAGAGCTCTTCGCGCCGCGCGCGCAGCGCCTCCAGGTCGAACTCGGGCTCGGCCGGGGGGGCCAGCCGCTCCAACTCCGCGCCGTCCGCATGGCGGTGCCACAGGCCCGACTGGCGCGCGATCTCATAGCTGACCGCCTGCGCCGCCGCGTCCTCGCGGCTCAGATGCACGAACAAGGCCGGGCCGAACGCCGACCGCATCCGCGCCGCATCGCCGGCAGGGCGCGGATGCACCTCCGCCAGGCGGGCGCGGAAATAGGCGAAGGAGTGCCGCTGCAGCCGCAGGCCGAAGACGCCGCCCCGGGTCCCCGCCGCGCGGGCGCCCTCGAAGGCCAGCGCCGCCGCCTCCCGCTCCGTCGCGCCGTCGGGCGCGGTCAGGCCCAGCCCCCGCAGCCAGTCGAAGGCGTCGGGGCGATGAAACCAGGACTCCGGCGCGCCCGCGACGCCCGTCGCCTGCAGCAGGCGGCACAGCATCGTGCTGCCGCTGCGGGGCGAGGTGCACAGGATCAGCGCCCGCCCAGACGCGCTCATCCCCCGAAATAGGCCTTCGACAGCTCCGGATCCTCGGCCAGCTCCTGCGGCGTGCCGCTGACGCGCAGACGGCCCGTGTCGAGGACATGCACCTGCTCCGCCAGGGTCAGGGCGAAGTTCACGTTCTGCTCGGCGATCAGGATGGTCAGACCCGTCTCCCCGTTCAGGCGGCGCAGCGCCTCGGCGATGTCGGCGCAGACCTTGGGGGCGAGGCCGATGGTCGGCTCGTCCACCAGCAGCAGGCGCGGCGAGGTCATCAGCGCGCGGCCGAGGGAGACCATCTGCCGCTCGCCCCCCGATTGGGTGCCGGTCTCCTGCCCCGCCCGATCCTCCAGCACCGGAAACAGGCGATGCACCAGCGCCAGATTGCGCTCCGCCGCGCCGCGCGCGGTGAAGGCGCCGACCATCAGCGTGTCGCGCACGCTCATGAACGGGAAAAGATGCGCGCGTTCGGGCGCGTAGCCTACGCCGCGGCGCACGATCTCCGCCGGCTTCAGCCCGGTCAGGTCGCCGCCGCCCAGCCGGATCGCGCCGGTGGTCCTCACCAGCCCCATCACCGCGTCCATCAGCGTGGACTTGCCGGCGCCGTTGGGCCCGATGACGGCGACGATGTCGCCTTCGGTCACGCTCAGCGAGACGTCGTGCAGGCTTTGCGAGGCGCCGTAGAAGGCGCTGAGCCGGTCGATGTCGAGCAGGTGCATCGCGCGTCAGTGCCCCAGATAGGCGGCCTTGACCGCGTCGTCGTTCATGACGTCCTCGAACCCGCCCTCCGCCGCGACGGCGCCGAAGGTCATGGCGACGGCGCGGTCGATCAGCGGCTCGAGGCTGCGCAGATCGTGGGAGACGATGACGAAGGTCATGCCGTCGGCCCGCTTTTCCGCCAGCAGGCCGGAGATCTGGGCGATCTCGCCCGTGGTCAGACCGGCGAAGACCTCGTCCAGCAGCAGGATCTCCGGCCGCGTCGCCAGCGTGCGCGCCAGCTCCAGCTTGCGCAGGTCGCCCATGGAAAGCTCGGCGGGCCTGCGGTGGAAATCCGCATCGCCGAGGCCGACGGAACGGGCGAGCGCCCGCTCCTCCGCCTCGTCCGCCGCGCCGAACAGCATGGCGCGCAGGGAATTGGGCATCAGGCCGACGCGGATGTTGCCGGCGACGTCCATCTCCGCGAAAGGGCGCGGCACCTGGTAGGTGCGGCTCACGCCCCTGCGGATGCGCGCATGGGTGGGCAGCGCGCTGATTTCCTCGCCGTTCAGCCGGATCTCTCCGGCGTTCTGGCGCAGCTCTCCCATGATGAGGGAGAAGATCGTGGTCTTGCCGGCGCCGTTGGGGCCGATCAGGCCCAGGCTCTCGCCCTTGTCGACATGGAAGCTGAGGCGGTTGGTGGCCACCAGCCCGCCGAAGCGCTTGACCACCTCGTGCAGCTCCAGCAGCGCGGTCATGCTCGGCGCCTCGCGCGGTCGTGGAGATCGGCGGCGATGCGGGCGAGCCCCTTGGGCTGGTAGACGTAGAGCGCCAGCGCCACGCCGCCGTAGACCAGATAGCGCTCCGCCCCCGGCAGGACCGGACGCAGCCATTCCAGCAGAAAGGTCAGGAAGAACGCGCCGGCGATGGGACCGGCGACGTTGCCCGTGCCCCCGATCAACGCGGCGACGATGATGGTGAAGAGGAAGTTGATGTCGAAGAGCGCGCGCGGCGCGAGGGAGCCGTTGTAGTGCACGAAGAACGCCCCGCCCAAACCCGCGACGAGGGCCGAGACCATGAAGGCGAAGAGCTTGAGCTTGGTGGTGTCGAGGCCCGAGCCGCGCACCGCCTCCTCGTTCATGCCGATGGCGTTCAGCGCCGTGCCCAGACGCGTGCGCCCGATCAGCCAGAGGCCCACGCCCACGCCCGTCATCAACGAGAAGGTCAGGTAGTAGTTGTTGCGCGCGCCCCGGGTCAGCGTCTCGATCCCGCTCATGCCGCGGGTGCCGCCGGTCAGGTCCGGGCGGATGACCTGCACCAGCTGATACATCAGCTCCATGAAGGCGAGCGTGACGAGCGCGAAATAGGTGCCGCGGATGCGCAGGGCGGGTAGGAAGAACAGCGTGCCGGCGAACATGGTGATGACCACGGCGGCAGGGATGGAGAGGGTCAGCGGCACGTCGAAGCGATGGCTGAGGATCGCGGTGGCGTAGGCGCCGATGCCGATCAGGAAGGGATGGCCGAAGGAGACGTAGCCCGTGCGGCCCGAGATGAAGTCCCAGCTGAGCGCGAAGATCGCCAGAAAGCAGGCCTGGATGGCCGTGCGCAGGGTGGAGGAACGGACGAATTCCGGCAGCGCCAGCATCAGCGCGACGAACAGCGCCCATAGCAGCAGACCGCGGACCAGAGGGCTCATGCCGCGGCTCCGTCCCGGCCGAGGCGCCGCGTCGACGTCCCGCCCCTGGGTCCCCCGGCGCCCGCGGCGCGCGGCAGGCGCGGCGCGGCGTGGCGACCGCCGACGGCGCGTCGGTCGGACGAGACCGCGAGGCTTGCCGCCCGACGGCGGCCGCCGCCCGGCGCCCCGGCCGCAGCGCGCCGCGGGCGCCGGGGGACCCAGGGGCGGGAGGGCACTCGCGGCGCCCCCCTCACAGCTCTTCCTTCCCGAAGAGGCCCTTGGGCGAGACGATCAGAACCCCGATGATCAGCAGCATGGTGAACACCCCGCGCAGCTCCGCCGCGATCAGCGAGGTCGTCGCCACCTCCAGAAACCCGATCACATGCGCCGTCGCCAGCGCGCCCAGGATCGACCCGATGCCCCCGACAACCACCACCGCCACGGCGATGATCAGGGGCGCGACCCACATGCCGGGCGACAGCTGCGTGTAGGAGGCGAAGAACACCCCCGCCACCGCCCCCAGCCCGCCCGAGATCGCCCAGGTCAGCAGGTTCGCCCGGTCCACGTCCACGCCCGAGATCGCCGCCCCCTTGGCGTCCTGGCTCACCGCCATCAGCGCCCGCCCCTCATGGGTGCGCGTCACGAACAGCCACAGGCCGCCCAGGATCGCCCAGCTCGCCAGCGTCGCGGCGAGGATGTTCATGGTCACCGTGGCGCCCCCCACGCGCCAGACGCCCTCCACGATGGGCTGCAGGATCCGCGGGCTGTCGCCCCAGATCAGCACCACCGCCGCCTGCACCACCACCGCGAGGATCAGGGTCGCGATCTCCACCGCCACATGATCCCCCGCCAGCCGGCGCACCAGCGCGCGGTAGACCAGCGCGCCGAACAGCGCGCCGAACAGCGCCGCGCTCAGCACCCCCAGGATCACCGGCGCGCCCAGCTGCTGGGCGATCCACCAATGCACGTAGCCGCCCAACATCAGGTAGACGCCGTAGGCCAGGTTCAGCACGCGCCCGACCGAGAAGATCAGCGTGAAGCCCACGGCGATCAGGGCGTAGAGCCCGCTCAGCAGCAGCCCCTGGATCAGGATCTGGGTCAGGGTCTGGGTCATGGGGGGCGGCCGCTCCGCAGCTTCGGGCGATCAGACCCCGACGGGGCCTGCGGGCCCCGCCGGGGCCCGCGCGCGGTCCGTCAGTTCTGCACCCAGGACGGGACGGTGAACTCGCCCGTGGCGTATTTCGGCGGATAGATCACGGCGTTGGAGCCGTCCTCGTACCACTGGATCACCACCATCGAGGGCGAGCCCTCGTCATAGGGCGGCGTGATGTCGAAGCGCAGGTTGTGCGGATAGGTCCGCTCGGTCAGCGGCTCCACCTCGCCCGGCTTCCAGAAGGCGTAGCGCAGCCAGACCTCGCCGTCCTTCTCGAAGGCGGTGTCCTGCTCCAGCATGGCGTCGGCCCAGGCGCTCTCGTCCTCGAAGCCGCCCGCCGCCTCGGCCGCGGCGAAGGCCTGCTTGAGGCCCCAATAGGCGTTGAAGCCGTTGAAATGCGGGAATTTGGGCCGGCTCGTATAGCGCGCCTGATAGGCGTCGACGAAGGCCTGGTTCTGCGGGTCCAGCGCGAAGCCGACCGAGGGCACGGGCGAAAGCGTCGAAATCCCGCCCCCGGCGCCGCCGGTATCCTCCCAGAACTCCTGCCCCAGCGCGCCCACGTTCACGCCGGTCATGGCCAGCGGCACCTGCAGCTTCACGTATTGCGAAGAGACCACCTGCGAATTGACCGATGAGACCAGATAGATGAAGTCCGCCCCGCTCTCCGCCGCCTTGTTGAAGATCGGCGCGAAGTCGACCGTGTTGATGTCGTAGACGATGGTGTCGACCACCTCGATGCCGGCCACCGGCGCCAGCGCCTCGCTCACCAGCCCGTTGATGGCGTTCCCGAAGGCGGTGTCCTCCTGCAGGATCACCACGCTCTCCCAGCCCATCTGGCCCTTCAGCACGTCCGCGCCGAAGCTGATGTACATGGTCGCCAGCGCCTCGTCCGAGGCGATGTTCATGAAGTAGGGCTTCATGGCCTCGTAGTCGTCGACCAGCATGTCGATGATGC
Organism: Pseudomonadota bacterium; assembly: GCA_039816075.1. Lineage (GTDB taxonomy): Bacteria > Pseudomonadota > Alphaproteobacteria > Rhodobacterales > Rhodobacteraceae > Albimonas. The sequence goes on from JBCBYE010000085.1 coordinate 9,161, forward strand.
CGATGTAGCTGGTCCAGGTGTCCAGCGTGGGGATGCGATATTCCTGCATCCGCGGCAGCCAGCCCAGCGACACGTCGTCGATGGAGCCGGAGATGATGAAGTCCACCTCCTCGTCCTCGGCGAGGTACTCGTAGGCGCGGATGCCCTCGTTGACGTCCTCGCCGGTGTCGGCGGTGACCAGTTCCACCTCCTGGCCCATGAAGCCACCGGCGGCGTTCATCTCGTCGATCGCCATCTCGGCGCCGCGCAGGGTGCTGAGCCCCGTGTCGGAGCTCATGGATCCGATGAAGCCGACCTTGACCTGCGCCGAGGCGCTGCCGGCGATCAAGGCGGCTCCGGCGGCCGCGAGAAGGATGCGGGTTTTCATGGCTGCGACGCTCCCTGGCGCTAGGATGGCGGGCGTCCCGTTTTGGGATCGTTCCACTGTATTCAGAATACAGTGACTCTGCAGACGGCCGCGGTCAATCGTTCCAAGCGGCCACGGATCAGGAAAGGAGCGTCGGGGGCATGACGGCGAAGACATTGGGGACGAGGGCGTGGAGGCGCCCATCGATGCAGGACGCGAAGACCGCGGCGACGACGGCGGCGACGACGGCGGCGAAGGGGGCGGCGAAGGGGGCGGCGGCCCTCGCGGCGCTGGCGCTGGCGGGCTGCGCCGCGACGACCCCAGAGGTCGGAGGACTTGGCGATCCGACCCAGGGCTACTTCATCTACTTCGCCGATGCGGCGGTCTTCGAACCCTGCGGCGGCGGCCGCCTGCCCGTGGCGCAGGAGGGCGCGTATCTCGACGCCGAACGCGCCTATCTCGACGCGCGCCCCGGCCCCGCGGAGCCGGTCTTCATCCGCCTCGACGCGACGGTGGAGGAGCGTCCGTCCATCGAAGGGCCGCCGCAGCCGCATCTGGTCATCGCCGCCCTCGGCGGGGTGGAGCCGGGGGGCGTCTGCCCCTGAGGCTCCGCGCCGCCTCGCCTCGCATCGCATCGCCGCCAAGGGCGGGTCGGCCCCCGCCGCACGTCGAACAGGGTTTCCGGCGCGGCCGGCGCCGCCTACTGTCGCGCCGACCCGACGCCTTGCGGAGCCTGCCATGACCGAGATCGCGCTGCCCGTCACCTCGCTGCTCGCCGGCGCGCTCGCCGTCTGGCTTTTGGTGCTCAGCTGGGCCGTCATCCAGGTCCGCCAGGGCGCCGGCGTGTCATTGGGCGACGGCGGCGACCTGCGCCTGCAGCGGCGCACGCGCGCGCAGGGC
>JBCBYE010000110.1:0-9443 GCA_039816075.1 Pseudomonadota bacterium
CTTGCGCCGGCGCATGAACGGTCTGCGGGCCATGTCGCTCTCCTATCCTTGCGAGTCAGTCGCGGGGCGGGCGGGGGGCGCGGTCGCCGTCCCGATCGCCGCGGGGCGGACGGTCGCCGCGGGGGCCGTCGCGGTCGCGGTCGCGTCCGCCGCGCCCGCCGCGGCCGCGCTCGTCGCGGCTGGCCTTGGCCTGCAGGACGGCCGAGGGGCCCTCCTCGTGGTCCTCGACCCGCACCGTCAGAACGCGCAGCACGTCGTCGTGCAGGCGCATCAGGCGCTCCATCTCGTCCACGGCCGGGGCCGGGGCGTTGGTCTTGAGGAAGCCGTAATGGCCCTTGCGGTTCTTGTTCATCTTGAAGGCCATGGTGCGCAGGCCCCAGTATTCGGAGCCCTCCACTTCGCCGCCATTGTCCTTGAGGATCTGGCCGAAATGCTCGATGAGCCCCTCGGCCTGCGCGTTCGACAGATCCTGCCGCGCGATGAAGACATGCTCGTAAAGAGCCATGCGTCGCCTCGTCATGTCAGGGCGCGCTTCGTCCGCGGGAGATGACCTTCCGATCCCGCGAGGGAGAGGCGCGCCGGTCAAGCTGTCCGGAAGGTGCGCGGCCTATGCCCCAAACCCGCGGCGGTGGCAAGCGCCGCGGCGGCCTGGCGCGGAAACCGGGGCGGAAATCTGGACGAGGACCGGGGCGAGGAGCGGGGCGAGGAGCGGGGCGCCGGCGCCCCGTCGAGGCGGCGCGCCCGGTTGCCGCCCGCGCGCCCCGCCGGTAAGGGAACCGGCAACCAGATCAGGGCAGGAGGCGGACCGTGAAGGCTTTCGTGTTTCCGGGGCAGGGCGCCCAGGCGGTCGGCATGGGGATGGACCTCGCCGCGGCCTATCCGGCGGCCCGTGCCGTCTTCGACGAGGTGGACGAGGCGCTGGGCGAGAAGCTGTCGGAGCTGATCGCCGAGGGGCCCATCGAGACGCTCACCCTCACCGCCAACGCCCAGCCGGCGCTGATGGCGACCTCCATGGCCGCCATTAGGGCGCTGGAGGCGGAGGGCTTCGGCATCGGGAACGCCGGCTTCGTCGCCGGCCATTCGCTGGGCGAATACTCCGCCCTCTGCGCCGCCGGCGCCTTCGACGTGGGCCAGGCCGCGAGGCTGCTGCGCGTGCGCGGAGAGGCCATGCAGGCCGCCACGCCCCCGGGCGTCGGCGCCATGGCCGCGATCCTCGGCCTCGGCCTCGACCAGGTGCGCGAGGTCGCCGTCGCCGCCGCGCAAGGCGAGGTCTGCGAGGCCGCCAACGACAACGATCCCGGCCAGGTGGTCATCTCCGGCCACAAGGCGGCGGTGGAGCGCGCCGCCGAGATCGCCAAGGAAAAGGGCGCCAAGCGCGCCGTGATGCTGCCGGTCTCCGCCCCGTTCCACTGCGCGCTGATGCAGCCGGCGGCCGAGGCCATGCGCGCCGCGCTCGCCGGCGCGCATATCGAGGCGCCCAGGGCGCCCATCGTGCCCAACGTCTCGGCCGAGGCGACGGAGGACCCCGAGGAGATCCGCCGCCTGCTGGTCGAACAGGTCACCGGCGCAGTGCGCTGGCGCGAAAGCGTGCAGTGGATGGCCGCCCAGGGCGTGACGGAGATCGTGGAGATCGGCGCGGGCAAGACGCTCGCCGGTCTCGCCCGCCGCATCGACCGTTCGCTGACCGCCGCGGCGGTCAACACCCCGGACGACGTCAAGAAGATCGCCGAAGGAGACGCCTGATGTTCAGCCTCGAAGGCAAGCGCGCGCTGGTCACCGGCGCCTCGGGCGGCATCGGCGGGGCCGTGGCCCGCGCCCTGCACGGCCAGGGCGCCGCCGTCGCCCTGTCGGGCACCCGCACCGAACCGCTGGAGGCGCTGGCCGCCGAGCTGGGCGAGCGGGCGGCCGTCACGCCCTGCAACCTGGGCGAGGCCGAGCAGGTGGAGGCGCTGCCCAAGGCGGCCGAGGCCGCGCTCGGCGGTCCCGTCGACATCCTGGTGAACAATGCCGGCGTGACGCGCGATCAGCTTTTCATGCGCATGTCGGACGACGACTGGGACACGGTCCTGCGCATCAACCTGACCGCCGCCATGCGCCTTTCCCGAGGCGTGCTGCGCGGCATGATGAAGGCCCGCTGGGGGCGCATCGTCTCGGTCACCTCCATCGTGGGCGTCACCGGCAATCCGGGCCAGGGCAACTACGCCGCGTCCAAGGCCGGGCTGATCGGCATGTCCAAGAGCCTCGCGGCCGAGGTCGCGCCCCGCGGCGTCACCGTGAACTGCGTCGCCCCCGGCTTCATCACCACCGCCATGACCGAGGGGCTGCCCGACGCCGTGAAGGAGAAGCTGCTGGGCGCCATCCCCGCCGGGCGCATGGGCGAGGCGCAGGAGATCGCCGCCGCCGTCGCCTTCCTCGCCGCGCCCGAGGCCGCCTACCTCACCGGCGCCACGCTGCACGTCAACGGCGGCATGGCGATGATCTGACCGCCCGGCGCGCGCAGGGCCGGGCCGGGCCTTGCGCCCCGCCGGTCCGGCGCCGATTTACCGTTGCCACGTTGCGCGGCGCTGGATATAGGCGCGCCAGACCGCGACGGGGCCCCCAGCGCCTTCGGCGCGCCGAACCCATTGCCGCGCCCATCCCCAGGGCGGGGCGGATCCCAGGCCGGCCCGCACGAAGGCCCGCCGCCACGAGACGGGCCCCAGAGGCGGGCCGGGCAGACACGAGGACCCCAAGATGAGCGACATCGCCGACCGCGTTAAGAAGATCGTCGTCGAGCACCTTTCGGTCGAAGAGGACAAGGTCGTGGAAAGCGCCTCGTTCATCGACGATCTGGGCGCCGACTCGCTGGACACGGTCGAACTCGTGATGGCCTTCGAAGAGGAATTCGGCATCGAAATCCCCGACGACGCCGCCGAGACCATCCAGACCTTCGGCGACGCCGTGAAGTTCATCACCGAGAACGCCTCGTCCTGAGGACCCTCGGCGACACCCCGCTGACGCGCAGGCGGCGTCCCGGCTTTCGGGGCGCCGCTTGCCGTTTCGGGACCGCTTGTCAGGTCTTCGGCGGTCCCTTAGGTTCGCCGCGAAACCCCCGACAATCGCATCAGGGAGGGAGGGCGTCTTGACGAGGCGGGTCGTCGTCACCGGCATGGGGCTGCTGTCCCCGCTCGCCTGCGGGGTGGAGGAGACGTGGTCGCGCCTCGTCGCCGGCCGCTCCGGCGCGGGCGCCATCCAGCATTTCGACGCCTCCGGCATGCCCTGCTCCATCGCCTGCGAAGTGCCGCTGGGCGACGGGTCCGACGGCACGTTCGACCCCGACGCCTGGGTCTCGCCCAAGGATCGGCGCAAGATCGACCGGTTCATCACCTACGCGCTGACCGCCGCCGAACAGGCGGTGACCGATGCGGGGTGGCGGCCCGAGGACGAGGAGGCGCGCAAGCGCACCGGCGTTCTCATCGGGTCCGGCATCGGCGGGATCGAGACCATCGCCGACACCGCCCTGACCCTGCGCGACCGCGGCTATCGCCGGGTGTCGCCGTTCTTCATTCCCGCGGCGCTGATCAACCTGTGCTCCGGCCAGGTGTCGATCAAGTACGGCTTCAAGGGGCCCAACCACGCGGTGGTCACCGCCTGCTCCACCGGCGCGCATGCCATCGGCGACGCGGCCCGGCTGATCCGCAACGGCGACGCCGACGTGATGATCGCCGGCGGGGCGGAGGCGCCGATCTGCGAACTGGGCATCGCCGGCTTCATCGCCTGCAAGGCGCTCTCGACCAAGTACAACCATGCGCCCGAAACCGCCTCGCGCCCCTATGACGGCGGACGCGACGGCTTCGTCATGGGCGAAGGCGCCGGCGTGGTGGTGCTGGAGGATTACGAGCACGCCAAGGCCCGCGGCGCGACCATCCATGCGGAGGTGCTGGGCTATGGCCTGTCGGGCGACGCCTATCACATCACCTCGCCCGCGCCGGACGGCGACGGGGGCTACCGCTCCATGTCCGCGGCGCTGGCCGATGCGGGCCTGACCGCGGTGGACATCGACTATGTGAACGCGCACGGCACCTCGACGCCGCTGGGCGACGAGATCGAGCTGCAGGCGGTCACCAAGCTGCTGGGCGACAAGGCCGGCGACATCGCCATGAGCTCCACCAAATCGGCCATCGGCCACCTGCTGGGCGCCGCCGGGGCGGTGGAGGCGATCTTCTGCATCCTGGCCATGCGCGACGGGGTGCTGCCGCCGACGCTGAACCTCGAAAGCCCCTCGGTGGAGACCGACATCGATCTGGTTCCGCTGACCGCCAAGCGGCGCGAGGTGAAGACGGCGCTGTCGAACTCCTTCGGCTTCGGCGGCACCAACGCCTCGCTGATCCTGGGCCGGGTCTGAGGCCGGGCGCGGCGGCGGTCGGGTCGGGTTTCGGCTTGTTTTGCAGCTCGAGGGTCTGGGCGAGGTCCGCGGTGAGACACCCGGTTAGGGTCGCGATCGGCGGCACGGTCGAGGCCCGAGAGGCGCGCGCCTCGGCGGCGGGCAGGGAGGTCGCGCCATGATGCGTCACGTCGCGGCCAACGCGCTGACCGTCTTCATCGTGCTCGGGCTGGCGCTGGCCGGCGTCATCGCCTGGGGCGCGTCGCTCTATCGGGCGCCGGGGCCCCATGCCCAGGCCGTGCAGGTGGAGATCCCCCGCGGCGCCACGCTCGCCCGCGCCTCCGCCATCGCCGAAGAGGCCGGCGTGATCGCCGATGCGCGCCTGTTCCGCATCGGCGCGCGGTATCAGGGCCTGGCCGCGCGCATCCAGGCCGGCGAGTTCGAGGTGCCCGCCGGCGCCTCGGCCGAGGACGTCCTGCGCTGCTTCGTGGACCAGAGCACCTGCGAGCGGGTGGCCTACGCCGTGGCCGTGATCGAGGGCATGACGTCGTGGGAGGTGGTGCAGCGCCTCAACGCGCTGGAGGAGCTGACCGGGGAGATCGCGCGGATCCCGCCCGAGGGCTCGCTGGCCCCCAACACCTACCAGGCCCAGCGCGGCGAGGACCGCAACGCGCTGATCGCCCGCATGACCGAGGCGCAGTCGCGCATCGTGGCCGAGGCCTGGGTGGCGCGCGATCCGGACCTGCCGTTCGAGACGCCCTACGAGGCGCTGATCCTCGCCTCCATCATCGAGAAGGAGACGGCGCTGGAGGAGGAGCGGCGGCGCATCGCCGGCGTCTTCGTCAACCGCCTGCGCCGGGGCATGCGCCTGCAGACCGATCCCACCGTGATCTACGGCATCACCGAGGGGCGCGGCAGCCTGGGCCGGGGCCTGCGCCGGTCGGAGCTGGACCGGCGAACCCGTTGGAACACTTACCAGATCGACGGTCTGCCCCCCACGCCCATCGCCAATCCCGGCCGCGCGGCGATCGAGGCGGCGGTGAAGCCCCTGCCGACGCGCGACATCTTCTTCGTGGCCGACGGCACGGGCGGCCACGCCTTCGCTGAAAGCTACGAGGAGCACCTGCGCAACGTCGCTCAATGGCGCCGCATCGAGGCGGAGCGGCGGCGGGCGGAGGAGGACGGCGCGACGCAGTAGCGTCTCGCTTGCCTTTTCCGGGGGCGCGCCCCTCGGGGGCCTTGCGCAGAAGGCGCATCTCCGATGCGACGCCCCCTCGCGGCTTCGCCGGCCCCGGCGTGCTCAAGCGCTTGCGAGCCTTGACCTTTTCGGCGACCCGCCGTCTTGCCGGAGGGCGGTTCCGGGGGGATCCCGGGGCTTTTGGGGGGCGTTTGGGGGGCGTCGTTCCGTCGATCTTGGATCGCCGCCCCGGACTTGATCCGGGGCCTCCTTCGGCGCGGCCGGGCGCCTCGCCTGGGGGGCTCGGGCGCGCTGCGTGGCAGGGGGCGACGCGTCCCCGGACGGGTCGATGTCCGGGGCCGTCGTCGCGCCGGCGGAGGAGGCGCGGAGGGGCCGTCCGAGCCTGTCGGCGGACGGGGCGTCGCGACCGCGACGATGCACGCAGGACCTGCCGCGGAAGTTCCAAGTGCCTGATAAAAGTAAAAAATCTGGCGCGCGGCGCGGCGGCCGATGCCTCTGCGCTGCGCCGTCAGGCGCCGGGGAGGGGGGCCGCGTCGGCGTCGTCCCAGCGGGCGTGGAGGGCCTGCACGGCCTCGATCCGCGCGCCCAGCGGCGGGTGGCTGGCGAGCCAGGCGAGGCCGCCCGCGGGACCGGCCATGTGCTCCAGCTTTTCGAACATGCGCACCTGCGCCTCCGGATCGACGCCGGCGCGGCGCATCAGGGCGGCGGCGTAGGCGTCGGCCTCGAACTCGTCGCGGCGGCTGAGGCGCGAGGCGACGAGGCGCGCCAGGACGTCGGCGATCATCGCGCCTACGAAGGGAATCAAGCGGTTGAGCACCAGGGCGAGGCCCAGCCGCAGGGCGTTCTGACCGGTCCAGTCCACCATGCGCCGGCGGGAATGGCCCAGCGCCACATGGCCCAACTCATGCGCGAGGATCGAGCCGATCTCTTCGGCCGACACCTCGCCCAGGCGGTATTTGTCCATGACGCCGCGGGTGATGTAGATGCCGCCGTCGGGGCTCGCCAAGCCATTGAAAACAGGGAGATCATAGACCATCGCCTTGAGATGCGGCAGCTCCACGGCCCGGCCGAGGCGGCGCACGACGGCCTCCAGCGGCGGATCGTCGAGGGGGCGGGAGCGGGCCGACAGCTCCCGCCGGGTGCGCCAGGCGGAGAACTGCCACTGCACCAGGGCGTAGAGGCCGATCAGAAGGAAGGGCAGGAACTTGATCATGGCAGGCATATAGGCGCTTGACCGGGCGAGATCAGGGGGGCTTCCGCGGGGCGGCGCGGGGGGGGCCGCAACGTGGAAACGGATCGCGGCGCGGCGCGGATGTTCCGGGTTCATCCCTGACGCTGGATCATGGAAACGGCTTGAACCATACCATACTGTATGGTATGGTTCAGCGGGTTTTCCGGCAAGGCGGAGGCAGGCGCGATGAACGAAGGGTTTCTGGCGGCGGCGGGGCTCTCGGCCCTGTGGACCGGGGTGCATGTGATTGCCGGCGGGCGCGACGTGGCCGCGCCGCTGCTGCGCGCGCCCCTGTCGGAGGCGCAGAAGTTCACCGCCTATTTCGCCTGGCACATGGCCAGCCTGTCGCTGGCCGCGCTGGCCGCGGGGTTCCTGTGGGCGGCGCTGCGGCCGGAGGCGGCGGAGGTCGGCGCCGCGGCCACGGTCCTGTCGGCGGGCTATGCGCTGCTGGGTCTGGGCATGGGGCGGCTGCCGGCGGGGCGGTTCCGCGACCTGCCGCAGGGCTGGCTGTTCGTGCCGGTGGCCGCGCTCGGCGCGCTCGGCCTGTTCGGGACGGGCCCGGCATGAGCCTGCGCCTGCGCCGCGCCGACTGGCTGGAGATCGGGCTGGCGCAGCTGAAGGTGGAGGGCGAGGCGGGCCTGACGCTGGACGGTCTGTGCGGCGTGGCGGGCAAGACGCGGGGCAGCTTCTACCACCATTTCCGCGATCTGGACGCCTTCGCCGACGCGCTGATCGGCTATTGGGTGGAGCGGGACACGGCCGCCCCCCTGCGCGCGCTGGAGGCGTTGCCCGACGCCGCGCGCAGCGAGGCGGCGACGGCGACGGCGCTGCGCGTGGACGGGCCGCTGGACCTGGCGGTGCGTCTGTTCGCGCGCAACCGGCCCAAGCTGCAGCGGCAGGTGGCGGCGGCGGATGCGGCGCGGCTGCGCTTCATGGCGCAGGACTGGCGGCGGCGGTTGGGCGTGTCGGCGGCCACGGCGCGGGCGGTGGCGGAGCTGGAATACGCGTCGTTCCTGGGCTCTCACCTCGCGTTTCCGGAGCGGTCGGTGCAGGAGCGGGGAGCGATGGCGGACCTGTTCGAGGCGCTGCTGCGGCGCAAGACGCTTTGAGATCGGCGGGGGATCGTCCGGCGGGCTGGGCCTAAGCGGAGGTTTTCGGGCGAGGTCGACCGGGAAGACCGACTGGAGAGACGGACCGGGAGGACCGACCGGCGAGGTCGTTTCGGCGGCGGGGCCGGGCGCAGGCTCGCCCCGGACTTGATCCGGGGCCGCCTTGGGGCCGGGCGCCGCCGGCCGCCGACCGGCTGGAGGCCTGGAGGCCGCGAACATCGACCCGGGCGTTCGCCGTCAGGGCGTTGAAGCCGGCAAAGGCCGGGGCCGTGCCGATCTGCATGACGTCGCCGGTCGCCCCTTCCCTGGCCGGACGGGCGTCGGCGCGCATCTGGCGGTCCCGGAGCGGGAGGCGGCGGCGCGGCGCGGGATGGCGTCGCCGGTCGATGTTGCGGCGGAAGGATCGGGGTCGACGGGCCTGGGGCGGAAGGAGCGACGGCGGAAGGACCGGGGGCCGACGAGGACCGAGGCGGGCGCTCAGGTCCGGCGGCGTCGGCGCAGGGCGGCGAGCAGGAGCGCGCCGCCGCCCAGCAGCAGGCCGGCGGCGGGAAGCGGCACGTCGGCGCCGCCGGGCCCGTCGCCCGGTCCGCCGCCGGACCCGTCGCCCGGTCCGCCGCCGGCGAGAGGCTCGACCAGCTGGAGGCCGCGGACGCTGCTCCACTGCGAAGACGTGCCTTTGTTGAAGGCGGCGAAATCATCGGTGTCCAGCAGGCCGCCGAAGCCGCCGAAGCCGCCCTCGCTGTAGACGAACTGGTCGCCGGTGAGGGGGGAGAAGGTCGAGTGCTGGTAGTTGCTGAAGGCGGAGCCCTGTCCGAGGCTGGTCACCTCGGCGGTCTGGCCGTCCATCGCCAGGAGCGATGCGGTGGGGGTGATCAGCAGAAACCGGTCGTTCGCCGCGTCGTAGTCGAAATCGGAGAAGCCCACCAGCGAGTTGCCCGGGCCGCCGAACGGATCCGGCGCGGCGCGCAGCGTGCCGGCGCCGGTGGTCAGATCGATCTCGTAGATGTCGCGGACGCTTTGGGCGAACAGCGTGCCGGTGACCGGGTCCCAGGAGAGGCGGTCGTAGATGCGATCCGGAAAGGGCAGGAAGAAGCCGTCGAGCCGACCGTCCGCAAGGCTGACGCCGGAGAGCGAGCGGCCGAAGAAGTCCAGGCCCAGCAGCTGACCCGGCGTGCCGGAGGATGCGATGTCGCGGAACGCGCCCACGAATTCGCCCGGCTGGGTGACCTGTGCGAAGGCGTCCGCGACGGGGTCGTAGGACACGATGCGCTGGTTGCCGGCGGTGTAGGCGTAGAAGGTCGGCATGGCCTGCGCGGCGGAGGCGGCGGCGAAGACGGCGAGACAGGCGGCGAGCGCGGCGCGGATGGGCATGGGCAGGTCTTTCAATCGAGGCGGCGCGCCCCGGCCGCACCGTTCATGAAGCTGCAAAAAAGCCGCTGGGCCGCGCGGCCGCAAGTGAAATTTCCATGGCGCCGGGTGGACGGCGCTGCGCCCGGGCCGAACGAAGGCGGCCCCGGATCAGGTCCGGGGCGAGACGGCGCC
>JBCBYE010000083.1:0-10420 GCA_039816075.1 Pseudomonadota bacterium
ATCAGCTCGGCCACCATGACGCCCTCGTGGCTCGCCTTGTGCGCCAGCCAGGGCGCGCCGGCGATATCGCCGATGGCGTAGATCCCCTCGACGCCGGTGCGGCAGAATTCGTCCGTGACCACATGGCTGCGGTCGACCTTGACGCCCAGCGCCTCCAGCCCCAGCCCCTCCACATTGCCGACGATGCCCACGGCGGAGATGACCGTGTCGAATTCCTGCGCCTCGGTCTTGCCGCCGGCCTCGATATGCGCGGTCACCTTGTCGGCGGCGCGGTCCAGCTTGGCGACCTTGGCGCCTTCGAGGATCTTCATCCCCTGCTTGACGAACTGTTTTTTCGCGGCGGCGGCGATTTCGGCGTCTTCGACCGGGAGGATCCGGTCCACCACTTCCACGACGGTCGTCTCAGCTCCGAGGGTATTGAAAAAACTGGCGAATTCGATGCCGATGGCGCCGGAGCCGATGACCAGCAGCTTTTTCGGCATATGCGGCGGCTGCAGGGCGTGCTTGTAGGTCCAGACGCGCTTGCCGTCCGCCTCCAGCCCCGGCAGCTCCCGCGCGCGGGCGCCGGTGGCCAGGATGATGGTCTTGGCGGCGAGGGTGCGCTCGCCTTTCTCGCCCTTCACCACCACCTTGCCCTTGGCGGGGACCGAGGCGTCGCCCATGATCGTCTCGACCTTGTTCTTCTTGAGAAGATGGCCGACGCCGCCCGAGAGCTGCTTGGCCACCCCGCGGGAGCGTTTGACCACCGCGTCGAGGTCGTAGCCGATGCCCTCCGCCTTCAGCCCGAACTCCTTGGCGCGGTGCATCAGGTGGAACACCTCGGCGGAGCGCAGCATGGCCTTGGTGGGGATGCAGCCCCAGTTGAGGCAGATGCCGCCCAGATGCTCGCGCTCGATCACCGCGGTCTTGAGGCCCAGCTGCGCGGCCCGAATCCCGGCCACGTAGCCGCCAGGGCCGGCGCCGATGACGACGACGTCGAAGGCGTCCTTGGACATTTTGCGTGCTCCCGCCTGCATTTCGTTGGGGGAATGTGTAGCAGGCGGAGGCGGCGGGCCGATACAGGCCGATGGCGCCGAAGCCGCGGCGTCAGGCGGAAAGCCGCTCGACCTCCTGCGCATAGCCGCCGGCGGCCAGCCAATCGGCCTCCTCCGCAGTGGAGGCGCGGCGCAGCGCGGCGTTTCGGTGCGGAAAGCGGCCGAAGCGGGCGACGACGGCGCGGTGCGCGCGGGCATGCAGCAGGAACTTGGCGTCCGACATGCGGTCGGCGAACAGGCGCACGGCGCGGTTCTGATCCGCCAGCGCCTCGGAATGTTCGAACGGCATGAAGAAGAACATGCGCGCCGGCGCGTCCGCATGCCGGTCGAAGCCTCGCGCCAGGGCCCGCGCCGCCACGCGCCGGGCCCGCGCATCGGTGGCGAAGGCGCGGCCGTCGTCGCGGAACATGTTGCGCGGGAACTGGTCCAGCAGGATCAGCAGCGCGAGGGCCGAGGGGGGCGACGCCTCCCACCCCGCGAAGGCCCCGGCCCGGGCCATGCGCCAGGCCAGGCCGAAGCGGCGGCGGATGGTCTCGTCCAGCGCGTCGGAGCGGACGTACCAGTCCTGCGGCGAGCAGTCGTTCAGCCAGAACGAGACGACGGCCTGGGGGGTGACGGGCATGGCGGATCCTCCTGCGCAGGCCGCAGGGCGCCATGCGCCGCGGCCCGGGTCAAGCGGGCGGGATCAGGCCGGCGCGGCGTCGGCCTCTTCCTCGTCGCTCTGCGCGGCCTCGATGGCGTATTCCGTGGCCGCGTCCACCGCGACCGCGGTGGCGGAGGGAAGGATGGGCGCGTAGGCGCCCGTCTCCTCCACCGACACGGTCGGGCGCACGGTCATGCGGAAGCCGGCATAGGCGCTGACCCCGCCCAGCAGCACGCTCAGCATGCCCCAATAGCTCCACGCGCCCAGCGCCTCGAAGGCGAAGCCGACGATCAGCGGGCCGCCGATGGCGCCCACCCCGGTCAGGAACACCAGCCCGCCGGAGGCGGCGGCCATGTCCTCGTGATCCAGAAAGTCGTTGGTGTGGGCGATCAGCAGCGAATAGAGCGGATTGCCCACGCCGCCGACGATGAAGGCCAGGACCAGCAGCAGCCAGGGCGCCCCGCCGGCGAAGATCGCCGTCGCCGCCGCCGCCGCGCCGACGGCGCAGATGATCAGGATCAGCAGGCGCCGATCCATGCGGTCGGAGATCCAGCCTATGGGATACTGCAGCACCATGCCGCCGGTGTAGATCGCCGCCACCAGCGCCGCGATCTCCCCCACGCTCAGCCCCACCTCGGTGCCGTAGATCGGCGTCATGCCGAAGAGCGTGGCGAAGACGCCGCCCAGCAGCAGCGAGCCGACGCAGCCCAGCGGCGAGGCCTCGAACAGCTCGCGCAGGGTCATGGGCTCCGTCGCCTCGTGCACCGGCACCGGCGAGACGGTCAGCAGGATCGGCGCGAAGCTGAGCGAAACGGCGACGGAGATCAGCACGAACAGGCCGTAGCCTGCCGGATCGCCGAAGTTCAGCAGCCCCTGCGAGGCGACGATGCCGCCCAGCTGCACGATCATGTAGGCCGACAGGGTCTGACCCCGCGTCTCGTTCGTCGCGGCGTCGTTCAGCCAGCTCTCGGCCACGATGTAGACCGAGGCGAAGCAGGCCCCGACGATGATGCGCAGCAGGCCCCAGACCCAGACGTCCGGCAGCGCCGCGTAAAGGATGAAGGCGGCCGAGATGATGGAGGCCATGGCCGCGAAGACGCGCACATGCCCCACGCGCCGGATCAGGTCGGGCGTGACGCGCGAGCTGACCAGAAAGCCCAGGAAGTAGCCCGAGGTGATGAGCGACAGCGAGAGCGGCGAGAACCCCTCGATCGCGCCGCGGATGCCCAGCAGCGAGCCCTGCAGCCCGTTGCCCAGCATCAGCAGCAGCATGCCCAGAAGCAGCGCCCAGGTGTTGTTCAGCACGGCGAGCATGGCGATTCCCTCGGCTCCGTCGGGTCCATGGCGACGGGCGGGAGGTGGACCCGGGCGCGCGCCCGGTCGCGGCCGAAGGCGACCCCGCGCGCGTCGGTTTTCAGCCTTTCGGCAGCAGCAGCGAGGAATCGCCGTAGGAGTAGAAGCGATAGCGCCCGGCGATGGCGTGGGCGTAGATCGCGCGCACCCGCTCGACCCCCATGAGCGCCGAGACCAGCATCATCAGGGTCGAGCGCGGCAGGTGGAAATTGGTCATCAGCCCGTCGCAGATGCGAAACCGATGGCCGGGCGTGATGAAGATGTCCGTCTCGCCGCGCCAGGGCGCGAGACGGCCATCCTCGCCCGCCGCCGATTCCAGCAGGCGCAGGGCGGTGGTGCCCACCGGCAGAATGCGCGCGCCCTCGGCCCGGGCGGCGTTGAGGGTCTCGGCCGTTTCCTCGCTCACCTCGCCCCATTCGCTGTGCATCACGTGGGCGTCGGTGGTCTCGGCGGTGACGGGCCGGAAGGTGCCGGCGCCCACATGCAGCGTCAGGCGGGCGGAGCGGATGCCGGCGTCCCGCAGCGCCTTCACCAGCACATCGTCGAAATGCAGCGAGGCGGTGGGCGCGGCCACGGCGCCGGGCTTTTCGGCGAAGACGGTCTGGTAATCGTCGTGGTCGGCGGCGTCGGCGGGGCGCTTGCCGGCGATGTAGGGGGGCAACGGCATGACCCCGGCGGCCGCGACGGCGGCGTCGAGATCGGCGCCCGAGCGGTCGAAGCGCAGCGGGACGCGGCCGCCCTGCGGGTCCGCCGCCGCTTCGGCGGAGAGGCCGTCGAACGCGATCACGTCGCCGGCGCGCAGGCGCTTAGCCGGGCGGACCAGCGCCTGCCACAGGTCGGGCGCGTCGCGGCGGATCAGCGTCGCCTCGATCCGCGCGACGCCCTCGCCCGGGGCGGCCCCGGCGCGGCGGCGCTCGCCGGTCAGGCGGGCGGGGATCACCTTGGTGTCGTTGAAGACCAGCATGTCGCCGGGACGCAGAAGGCGCGGCAGATCCTCGACGCGGCGATCCTCGCGCCCGTCGCCCCGGGCCAGCAGCATGCGGGCGCTGCGCCGGGGCCTGGCCGGCCGCAGGGCGATCAACTCTTCCGGCAGGTGGAAATCGAATTTATCGACTCGCATCGGGCCCCTCCGGCGCCAGGGCCCCCTGGCGGATCATCTTGGCGAGGCGGGGGAGATGGGCGCGCTTGACCGCGCGGGCAAGGTCCTGCGGATCGCTCAGCGCCGCGAACGGCGCCGCCGCGGCGGCGAGGGTGCGGGACAGCGCCTGGGGCGCGCGGCCGGCGGCCTCCCACAGGAACGCGTCGGGACCCAGGGGCGAAACGCCGAGCGCGCGCAATTTCCCCGCGGGGAAATCGCGCAGGTTGTAGGTGACCAGCAGGTCCGCCCCGGCCGCGACGGCGGAGGCGAGCACATGGACGTCGTTCGCATCCGGCAGATCGGTCGCGGCGAGCAGATCGGCGTCGGGCGCCGCCGAGGCGTCGGGCCAGCGGGCGTCCATCAACGCCCCCTCCGCCCGCACGGCGTCGCCGGCGAGGGTTCCGTGATCCCGCGCCGTGGCGCGGGCCCATTCCTCGATCACCCGGGGCGACCAGGCGGGGGCGAAGACCCCTTCGCGCGCGGCGTGCAGCAGCAGGCCGCGCACCAGCGGGGGGAAAAGGACGCAGGCGTCGAGAAAGGCGCGAGGCGGGCTCATGGCGGTCGGCCCCTCAGGGAAGACGGAACGTCAGGGCCTTGAGATAGGCAGTCTCCGGCAGGTGCGGATGCGCGGGATGGTCCGGGCCGGCATGCCCCTCGCGGATCAGCTGCCCCTCCCGCCCGGCCCGTCGCAGACCCTCGGCGCAGGCGTCGCGGAACAGATCCGGCGCGGCGGAGTGGGAGCAGGAGCAGAGCGTCAGGAACCCCCCGGGCTCGGTCAGCCGCGCGGCGAGGCGGGCGGTGCGGGCATAGGCGCGCAGACCGGCCTTGAGCGCGGGACGCGCCGGCGCGAAGGCCGGGGGATCGCACACCACCACGTCGAAGAGGGCGCCCTCCTCGGCCAGCGCCTCCATCGTCCTGAAGGCGTCGCCGCGGCGCGCCTCGAACCGCTCCGCCACGCCCATGCGCCCGGCCGCCTCCGCGGCCAGATCGAGCGCGGGCTGGGAGCCGTCGACGGCGAGGGCGGAGGCGGCGCCGGCCGCCAGGGCCGCCAGCGAGAAGCCGCCCACATGGCAGAACATGTCCAGCACGCGCGCGCCCGGGGCCGGGCTTGAGACCAGAGAGGCGACGAAGGCGTGGTTGGGCCGCTGGTCGAAATAGAGCCCGGTCTTCTGCCCGCCGGAGATGTCGGCGAGATAGAGGGCGCCGTTCATCGGCGCTTCCAGCGGCGCCGGCGCGGACCCGCGCTCGAAGAACGCGGTCTCGCCGATCCCCTCCTGCGCCCGGGCGCGGGAGGTTCCGGCCACGTAGATCGTGGTCACGCCGGTTACGTCCGCCAGCGCCTCGGCGATCTCGGCGGTCAGGCGATCGGCCCAGGCGGCGTTGGGCTGGATCACCGCGGCGTCGCCGAAACGGTCGATGACGAGGCCCGGCAGACCGTCGGCCTCGGCATGGACCAGGCGGTGGAAGGGGGAGCCGATGACCGCCTCGCGCAGGGCGGCGGCCCGGGCCAGGCGCTCGCGCAGCCAGGCGCCGTCGATGACGGCCTCCGGGTCGCGGTCCAGCAGGCGCGCGGCGATGCCGCTGGCGGGATTGAAGGCGACCGTGCCCAGCGCCTCGCGGTCCGCGTCCTGCAGCTGGGCGATCGTGCCCGGCGCCAGGGCCTTGGTGCGGCGGTCCATGACCACCTCGTCGCCATAGACCCAGGGCGCGCCACTGAAGAAGCGGCCGCCATGCTTGGGGCGAAGGCGGATGACGGGGCGGTCTGCGGGTTCTGACATGACGCGCGCTCTAGCCGGTCGCGCCCGGCGGCGAAAGGGCCGCTTGCGGCGGCGCGGCCCGGCGGGCTAGGCCCGGGCCGACCCTGATCAGGAGCGCGCCCCATGACGGACCAAGGCCCCGCCCCCCTGCCCCGCGACGCCTCGGACGCGCTGGTCCATGACCGCGCCGGCGCCCTGCCGCGGCTGCGCGAGATCATGCGCCGCCTGCGCGCGCCCGACGGCTGCCCCTGGGATCAGGAGCAGGATTTCCGCTCCATCGCCCCATACACCATCGAAGAGGCCTACGAGGTCGCCGACGCCGTCGAGGCGGACGACCCCGCGGCGCTGAAGGACGAGCTGGGCGATCTGCTGCTGCAGGTGGTCTACCACGCCCAGATGGCGGAGGAGCGGGGCTGGTTCGGCTTCGACGACGTGGCGCGCGGCTCCGCCGACAAGATGCTGCGCCGGCATCCCCACGTCTTCGGCGACGCGCCGGGCGGCAAGACCGCCGATCAGCAATCGGTGGATTGGGAGGCGATCAAGGCGCAGGAGCGGCGCGAGAAGGGGGTGGAGCGCGACAGCGTGCTCGACGGCGTGCCGCGCGGCCTGCCGGCCCTGACGCGAGGGGCCAAGCTGGCCGCGCGGGCGGCGCGCGTGGGCTTCGACTGGCCGGACCCGGACCAGGTGCTCGACAAGCTGACCGAAGAGGCGCGGGAGCTGGTGGAGGCGCGCGAGAGCCTCGGCCCCGATGCGGTGGAGGACGAGTTCGGCGACCTGATCTTCGTGCTGGGCAATCTCGGCCGGCATCTGAAGGCCGACCCGGAGACCGCCATGCGCCGAACGAACGCCAAGTTCGAACGTCGGTTCCGCGGCATCGAAGCCCGTCTGCGCGCCCAGGGCCGCACCGTGCAGGAGGCGAGCATGGCCGAAATGGACGCGCTGTGGGACGCGGTGAAGGCGGATGAAAAGGCGGGCCGCGTTTGACGCGCCCGAGGCGCGCGGGCTAAGACCCCGCCGACCGCGCCCGATCCCGCCCACGGAGCCCCCAGCTTGCCCGACTCGATCCTCGAGCGTTGCGAAGCCAAGGGGCTGCGCATGACCGGCCAGCGCCGGCTGATCGCGCGGATCCTCGAAAGCGCGGACGATCATCCCGACGTCGAAGAGCTGTATCGCCGCGCCGCGGTGGAGGACGCCGCGATCTCGCTCGCCACGGTCTATCGCACCGTGAAGCTGTTCGAAGAGGCCGGCATCCTCGACCGCATCGATTTCGGCGACGGGCGGGCGCGCTACGAGGACGCCGAGCGCGAGCACCACGACCACCTGATCGACCTGAGCACCGGCGAGGTCGTGGAATTCATCGACGAGGAGATCGAGGCCTTGCAGCGCAAGGTCGCCGAGCGCCTCGGCTACGAGCTGCGCGGGCATCGCCTGGAGCTTTACGGCGTGCCCCTGAAGAAGACGCGCGGCTGACCCGCCGCCTGCATCGGAGAAGACCCCATGAGCGCCATCGTCGACGTCGTCGGCCGCGAGATCCTCGACAGCCGCGGAAACCCCACGGTGGAGGTGGACGTGACGCTGGAGGACGGCGCCTTCGGCCGCGCCGCCGTGCCCTCGGGCGCCTCGACCGGCGCGCATGAGGCGGTGGAGCTGCGCGACGGCGGGGACCGCTATCGCGGCAAGGGCGTGCTGAAGGCGGTCGACGCGGTGAACGGCGACATCTTCGAGGCCGTGGCCGGCGTCGACGCGACGGAGCAGATGGCCATCGACGCCGCGCTGGCGGAGCTGGACGGCACGCCGAACAAGGCGCGGCTGGGCGCCAACGCCATCCTCGGCGTGAGCCTGGCGGTCGCCAAGGCCGCGGCGGAGAGCGTGGGGCTGCCGCTGTATCGCTATGTGGGGGGCACGTCGGCCCGCGTGCTGCCGGTGCCGATGATGAACATCATCAACGGCGGGGCGCACGCCGACAACCCGGTGGACATCCAGGAATTCATGGTGATGCCCACCGGCGCGCCGACCCTGGCCGATGCGGTGCGCATCGGGGCGGAGATCTTCGCCACGCTGAAGGAAGGGCTGAAATCGGCCGGCCACAACACCAATGTGGGCGACGAGGGCGGCTTCGCGCCCGGAGTCGCCTCCACCCGCGAGGCGCTCGACTTCATCATGAACGCCATCGAGGAGGCGGGCTACCGCCCCGGCGACAACGTGCACCTGGCGCTGGACGCCGCCTCGACGGAGTTCTTCGCCGACGGGAAATACGACCTCGCCGGCGAGGGCACGGTGCTGGAGAGCGAGGGCATGGCCGACTATCTGGCGGGTCTGTGCGACGCCTATCCGATCATCTCCATCGAAGACGGCATGGCCGAGGACGACTGGACGGGCTGGCGCATCCTGACGGAGAAGATCGGCGACCGCTGTCAGCTGGTGGGCGACGACCTGTTCGTCACCAACGCCGCGCGCCTGCGCGACGGGATCGAGCAGGGCTGCGCCAACTCCATCCTGGTGAAGGTGAACCAGATCGGCTCGCTCACCGAAACCATCGAGGCGGTCGAGACGGCGCATCGCGCCCGCTACACCAGCGTCATGAGCCACCGGTCCGGCGAGACCGAGGACGCCACCATCGCCGACCTCGCCGTGGCGCTGAACTGCGGGCAGATCAAGACCGGCTCGCTGAGCCGGTCGGACCGGCTGGCGAAATACAACCAGCTGATCCGCATCGAGCAGGAGCTGGGCGAGACGGCGCAGTATGCAGGGCGTTCGATCCTCAAGCGCTGAGAGGCGAAAAACCTAGCGTTGCGCGGCGTTTCGCGGCATAAGAAAAGAAAACGGATGAGGCACGAGACAGTGGCTGACCGCGTTCTTTCTTCCCGCGCCGTGCTGGGCAGCGCATTCTCGTTCCTGGTGATCGGGCTGACCTGCTATTTCGCCTACGCCGCGCTGCAGGGCGATACGGGGCTGGTGGAGCAGGTGCGTCTGGCGCGCGAGGAGGCGGCGCTGGAGGCGCGCCTGGCCGAGCTGCGCGTGGAGCGCGCGCGCATCCAGACGCTGGGCCGCGGCCTCGACGAGCGATCCCTGGACCTCGACCTTCTGGACGAGCGCGCGCGCGCGGTGCTGGGCCTAGCGCGCGCCGACGAGGTCGTCGTCCGCTGACGCGCGCGTCACCGGCGCCTTAGACCAAGGCGCTGCGCGCAAAGCGGCCTTTCCTTGCCGCAGATCAAAGCGCCGGGCATGAATACGACCTTGAAGGTGGTTCCACGGAACCACCCGTTCCGCTCACGACGAAGACGATGAGGGAGGCCGCCATGGCCGCGACGCGGCGCAAGAAACCCAACGCTTCCAAGGAAGAGCTGCTCAAGTACTACCGAGACATGCTGCTCATCCGGCGGTTCGAGGAAAAGGCGGGTCAACTCTACGGCATGGGCCTGATCGGCGGCTTCTGCCACCTCTACATCGGTCAGGAAGCGGTCGTCGTCGGCGCCGAGGCCGTCGCCAAGGAGGGCGACCAGCGCGTCACCTCCTATCGCGACCATGGCCACATGCTGGCCTGCGGGATGGACCCCAAGGGCGTCATGGCCGAGCTGACCGGGCGCGAAGGGGGCTATTCCAAGGGCAAGGGCGGCTCCATGCACATGTTCTCCAAGGAGAAGGAGTTCTATGGCGGCCATGGCATCGTCGCGGCGCAGGTGCCCATCGGGGCCGGCCTCGCCTTCGCCAACTGGTATCGCGGCAACGACAACGTCAGCTTCGCCTACTACGGCGACGGCGCGGCCAACCAGGGTCAGATCTACGAGACCATGAACATGGCCTCGCTGTGGAAGCTGCCCTGCATCTTCATGATCGAGAACAACCAGTACGCCATGGGCACGTCGCTGCAGCGCGCCTCATCGACGCCGGCGCTCTACACGCGGGGCGAGGCCTTCGCCATTCCGGGCGAGGCGGTGGACGGCATGGACGTGCTGGCCGTGCGCGACGCCTGCGCCAAGGCGGTGGAGCACTGCCGCGCCGGCAAGGGCCCGTACATTCTGGAGCTGAACACCTACCGCTACCGCGGACACTCCATGTCGGACCCGGCCAAGTACCGGACCCGCGAAGAGGTGCAGAAGGTCCGCGAGACCCGCGATCCCATCGAGCATGTGCGCGAGCTGCTGACGCTGGGCAAGCTGGCCACGGACGAGGAGCTCAAGGCGATCGACCAGGAGGTGCGCGCGGAGGTCAACGCCTCGGCCGACTTCGCCCAGGAAAGCCCGGAGCCGGCCGAAGCCGAGCTCTGGACCGACATCTACGCCTGAGAGGGGAAACCATGGCCACTCAGATCCTGATGCCCGCCCTCTCGCCGACGATGGAGGAGGGCACGCTCGCCAAGTGGCTGAAAGCCGAGGGCGATGCGGTGAGCAGCGGCGACGTGATCGCCGAGATCGAAACCGACAAGGCCACGATGGAGTTCGAGGCCGTCGACGAGGGCGTGATGGGCAAGATCCTGATCGCCGAAGGGACCGAG
>JBCBYE010000674.1:0-2482 GCA_039816075.1 Pseudomonadota bacterium
GCCACGCGCCGATCCACCCGCGGCCACATCGCCACCGCGAAGCCCGGCGGCGGCGCCACGCCGACGGGCTGCGCGCGGCTGCGCGGGCGCTGCCCTGCGGGCCGGAGTCGATGCTGGCCCTGCGCGCCCGCGGCGGCGCGCTGGAGTTCGAGCTGCTGGCCGACGGGGTGGCGCCGCCGCCGGGCTTCGCGGTGGCGATGTGGCCGCGGGTGGATCGGCGCGTGGCGGGCGACGGCGCGCTGCGCCTGGCGATGCCCGCCTGCGCCGCGCCGGTTCCGGCCGAGTAGGCTGTTTCCTCTGCGACGCGCGACGGCGCTGCAGAGGGGTCGGTATCCTGTTGGGGCGCCACGGCGTCGCGCCCGGCGCCGCCGCGCGACCCAGGGCGGAGATGCGCCGCCGCGAGACGGCGGCGCCGCCCCGGACTTGATCCGGGGCCTTCTTGCGGCGGGGGCGGGCGCGGCGGGTCCGGTCCGGGCACCCGGCCGAGCGGCGCTCAGCCGCCCTGCAGCGCGGTCCAGACGCGCAGCGGGGTGTAGGGCGGATGCGGCGGGGTCGCGCCGCCGCGGATCAGCGCGTCCTGCACCGCGAGCGCCACGGAGGGGATGCCGCCGACGCAGCCCGCCTCGCCGCAGCCCTTCACGCCCAGCGGATTGGTCGTCGCCGGCACCTCGTTGAGCTTGAAGGTGAAGCTGGGCATGTCCGCGGCCCGGGGCAGCTGATAGTCCATGTAGCTGGCGGCCAGCGGCTGGCCTGTTTCAGGGTCCCAGGCGGCCGCCTCGAACAGGGCCTGGCCGGCGCCCTGGACGACGCCGCCATGCACCTGCCCCTCCACGATCAGCGGGTTCACGATGGTCCCGAAATCGTCGACGATGTGGTAGGCGACGAGCTGCGTGTCGCCGGTATCGGGGTCCAACTCCACCTCCGCCACGTGGCAGCCGTTGGGGAAGGTGCTTTCGCGGTCGTTCACCGCGCCCTCGCCCAGCACGCCGCCGAGCGCGCCGGCCGCCTCGAAGAGGCCCACGGTGCGGTCGGTGCCCTTGATGCGGAAGCGTCCGCCGCCCTCGACCTCGTAGTCCAGATCCGCCGCGGCGGCCTCCAGCAGCTGCGCGGCGCCGTCGGTCGCCTTCGCGATGACGTCCTCGGCGGCGAGGATGAAGACGCGGCTCGCCATGATGAGCGAGCGCGAGCCGCCGGTGCCGCCGCCGTCGGGCAGCAGGTCCGAATCGCCTGCCAGCAGCTCCACCTGCGCGGGGTCGACGCCCAGCTTTTCCGACACGATCTGCGCCCAGACGGTCTCGTGCCCCTGGCCGTTGGACTGGGTGCCCACGGCGGCGTCGATGCGCCCCTCGGGATGCACGCGCAGGAAGGCGTTTTCGACGGGGCCGCCGCCGGTGCGTTCGAAGTAGTAGGTGAGGCCGATGCCGCGCAGGCGGCCGCGCGCCTGCGCCTCGGCCGCCCGTTCGGCGAAGCCGGTCCAGCCGCTGACCGCCAGGGCGTCGTCGAGGTTCAGATCCGTGTCGAGGCTGTCGAAGACGAAGCCGCCATGGCTGGCATAGGGGACCTGATGTTTCTTGATGAGGTTGAGGCGCCGGAACTCCGCCCGGTCCATGTCGAAGGCGCGGGCGGCGGCCTCCATCAGCTGTTCGGTGGCGAAGATCACCTCCGGCCGGCCGGCGCCGCGATAGGCGTCGGTCGGCGTGGTGTTGGTGAAGACGCCCTGCACCTGGTGATGGAAGCAGGGCAGGTCGTACATGCCGCCGGTGATGGGGGCCGAGAAGGCCGTGTGCACCGCCGCGCCGAAGGTGGAGTAGTAGGCGCCGAGATTGGAGACGGAGCGCAGGCGCATCGCCAGCACGCGGCCGTCGGCGTCGAAGGCGCCTTCGGCCGCGGTGCGCAGGTCGCGGGCCTGCGCGTCGCTCAGGAAGCTTTCCGAGCGATCGGCGGTCCAGCGCACAGGGCGGCCGAGATCCTTGGCGGCGAGGGCGACGAGCGCGTCCTCGGGGTGGGCCTGCAGCTTCATGCCGAAGCCGCCGCCCACGTCGGGCGTGCGCACGCGCAGACGTTCGGCCGCGACGCCGAGCTGGCGGGAGAGCTTGTCGCGCAGGCTGTGGGAGCCCTGGGTGGCGCCCCAGATCGACCAGCGGCCCGAGGCGGCGTCGTAGGCGGCGTTGACGCTGCGCGGCTCCATCGCGCTGACCATGACGCGCTGGTTCACGCAATCGGCCTTCACGACGCGCGCGGCGCGGGCGAAGGCGGCGTCGACGGCCTCGGCGTCGCCCACGGACCAGGCGTAGGCGAGGTTGCCGGGGGCGGCGTCGTGCAGCTGCGCGGCGTCCGGGGCGAGGGCGTCGAACGGGTCGATGGCGCAGGGCAGGTCGTCCCACTCCACCTCGATCAGCTCGCAGGCGTCGCGCGCGGCCTCCACGCTGTCGGCGACCACCAGGGCGATGGGCTGCCCGACGAAGCGCACGGCGTCCGCGGC
>JBCBYE010000580.1:0-3088 GCA_039816075.1 Pseudomonadota bacterium
CGCCGAGGCCATCCAATCGGCGCGGGCGGCGCGCTGCGCCTCGGCCGTGGGGGCGAGCGCGGCGGCCAGGTCCTGCAGGCCCGCCTTGGCGTCGCCCCAGAGCTTGACCGCCGGGCGGTAGGTGCGCCCCATTTCGCCCGCATCGATGTCCAGGTGGATCAACGTCTTGCCCGGGGCCGGCACGGTGTAGCGCTTGGTGGCGATCTCGCCCAGCTTGCAGCCGACGGAGACGAGAACGTCCGCCTCCTGGATCATCGCGTTGGCGATGCGGTCGTAGCGGCCGAAGAGGCCGGCGTTCACCGGGCTGGAGCAGGCGACGGCGCCTTTGCCGGTCAGGGTATGCGCCACCGGCACGGCATAGGTTTCCGCGAAGGCCTGCAGCGTCTCGGCGGCGCCCGAGATGTGCACGCCGCCGCCGGCGAGGATCAGCGGCTTTTTCGCGCCCTCCAGCAACGCGGCGGCGCGGGCGAGATCGTCGAGCGCCGGGCGGCAGCGGATCGAGGGCGCCGCCTCATGCGCCGGGTCCACGTCGAAATCGCCGTCCTCGAAGCCATGCAGGCCGTGCGCCACGTCCTCCGGCACATCCACGACCACCGGACCGGGGCGGCCGGAGGTGGCGATCTCGAACGCCCGGCGCATCAGCTCGGGGATGCGGGCGACGCTCTCCACGCGCAGCACCGCCTTGCAGGCGGGGCGCAGGATGGCGAGCTGGTCCGTCTCCTGCGTCATGTTCTTGCCGGCATGGTCGCGATGCGCGTCGCCGGCGATGCACACGAGCGGCGAGCCCGCGTTCAGCGCCTCCACCAGCCCGGTGACGAGGTTGGTGGCGCCCGGTCCCAACGTGGCGTCGGCCAGGCCCACGCGGCCCGAGACCTTGGCATAGGCGTCGGCGGCGAAGACGGCGCAGCGTTCGTCGTTGATCAGGTGATGCTGCAGGCCGAGCCGCCGGGCGGCGTCGTAGAAGGGCAGCAGCTGAAAGCCGCCCATGCCGAACATGGGCCCGGCGCCATGGGCCAGCAGCATGCGCACCAGGGCCTCGCCCCCGGTCATCTCGTTGGTCGTCGTCGCGGCGCTCATGCGGCCGTCTCCTTGCCGGGGTCGTTGAAGATGTCGCGGCCCGTCAGGTCGCGCAGCCACGCGAGATCGGGTTCGGCGCGGCGGCGCGCGCGCGCCAGCGCCTCGGGCGGCCATTCGAGCGGCGCGCCGGGCAGACGGTCGGCCAGCCAGCGGGTCGGCCCGGGCGGCCGGCGCGCGGCGAAGCCGGGCGCCAGCCGCCCGAGGGCCCGCGCGCGCAGGTCGAGCAGCCGCGCGCCCGGCGCGCCCAGGGCGCGGTTGGCGCGGGCGGCCGACGGGCGGATCAGCCGCGGCGCCAGCTCGGCCAGTCCCAGCGCGGCGCAGGCATCGGCCACGATGTCGCCGCCCGGCATCGCGGCCCGGTCGAAGGGGCGCAGATGCAGCGCCTCGGCCCCGAAGGCGTCGGCGAACTTTTCGAGCGCGCGGCGATAGCGCGGCTGCGGCGGGCGGGCGCGCAGGTCGGCCAGCGACGCGCCGCCGCGCAGGCGCTGATCGGCCATGGCGCGCGACCAGGAGCCCGGCTCGCGCAGCCAGGCCAGCACGACCACCTTCGCCCCGCCCAGCAGACGGCGCAGGGCGGGCATGTCCTCCGCCTCCAGCGCGTCCGACATCTGCTCGCCCGAGATCAGGACGCGGTCATGGGCGTCGAGGCATTCGGCCAGGGCGCGGGCCCGGCCGGCGCGGGCGTCGGCCCGCAGCTCCCGCGCGCGGCGGCGGATCACGCGACCCATGCGGGCGGGCGCCGCCTCCCCCGCCGCCAGCGCCACCATGGGCCAGCCATGGCAGGCCCCCAGCGGGGCGTAGGCGAGGCCCGCCGCCAGCAGCGCCGGGCGGTTGCGGTCGAAGACGTGCTGCAGCCAGGTGGAGCCGGTCTTGTGCAGGCCCACATGCAGGATTGCCTCGCGCGCCACGCCGCCCTCAGGCGGGCTGCAGAAGGCCGCGGGCGGCCTCGGCGATCATGGCCGGGGTGACGCGCAGGCGGTCCTCCAGGTTGGGGGCGTAGGCGATGGGCGCGCGCGGGGCGCCGAGGCGTTTCACGGGGGCCTTCAGCGCGGCATGGGCGCGTTCGGCGACCGTGGCGGCCACCTCGGCGCCGAAGCCGCCTACCTGCACCGCCTCCTGCGCCACGATCAGCCGGCCGGTCTTCTCGATCGAGGCGAGGACGGCCGCCTTGTCCCAGGGCCAGAGCGAGCGCAGGTCGATCACCTCCGCCTCGACGCCTTCGGCGGCGAGGGTTTCGGCCGCCTCCAGCGCCCCATGCACGGCGGCGGACCAGGCGACCAGCGTCAGGTCCCGGCCCGGGCGGGCGACGCGCGCGGCGCCCAGCGGCGCCGTCGCGTCCAGGTCCACCTCGCCCTCCAGCGCCCACATGTTCTTGTGCTCCATGTAGACGACGGGATCGTCGCAGCGGATGGCGGCGGAGAGCATCGTGAAATTGTCCTGCGGCGTGGCGGGGCAGACGACCACCAGACCGGGGATGTGGGCGTACCAGCTTTCGAGCGATTGGGAATGCTGGGCGGCGGAGCTGCGCCACATGCCGATGGGCTCGCGCACCACCATGGGCGCGCGCATCTGGCCGCCGAACATGAAACGGGCCTTGGCGGCCTGGTTCACCAGCTCGTCCACAGCGCACAGGGCGAAGTCGGAAAACCGCATCTCCACCACCGGGCGCGTGCCGACCATGGCGGCCCCGAGGGCCGCGCCCATGATGCAGGCTTCGGAGATGGGAGCGTCGGCGATGCGGCCGGCGCCGAATTCCTCGGCGAGGCCCCTGTACTGGCCGAAGACGCCGCCGCGGCCGAGATCCTCGCCCACGCACCAGACCGACGGATCGGCGCGCATGGCGCGGGCCACGGCCTCGCGGCCCGCTTCGAGATAGGTCATGCGCGGCATCGGTCGCCCTTTCGGATGGCGCGGCGCGGGGCGGCGACGCAGGAGGCCCCGGCTCGGGGGCCGGGGCGCGGCGCCGCGGACCGACGCGCGCCGGGCAGGATCGGGCGACCGGCGCCCCGGA
>JBCBYE010000780.1:0-1978 GCA_039816075.1 Pseudomonadota bacterium
CGACGATCAGGTGACGGGAACCGACGGGCGCGACCGGGTCGCGGGCGGCGCGGGCGCCGACGTCCTGATCGGCGAGGCGGGCGCGGACACGCTCAAGGGCGGGCGCGGCACGGACACGCTTTCGGGCGCCGGCGCCGCTGATCAACTGCTCGGCGGGCGCGGGGGCGACGTCCTCTTCGGCGGCGGCGGCGGCGATCTGCTGCGCGGCGGCGGGGGCGGCGACCGTCTGTCCGGCCTCGCCGGGCAAGACCGGCTGGAAGGCGGCGGCGGCCGCGATCAGCTGACCGGCGGCGCCGGCGCGGACGTGCTGCTCGGCGGGGCAGGGCGCGACGTCTTCGTCGTCGGGCGCGGCGCGGGGCGCGACATCGCCCTCGACTTCGGCCCCGACGACAGGGTCCGCGTGCTCTCGGGCACGTCCAGCTTCGAGGATCTCGACCTCGTGTCCGAAGCCGTGGGGACCCGCGTTCTGGGCCGCGGCTTCAACCTGCTGCTCGAAGGCGTCTCAGCCGTCGACCTTTCGGCCGACGACTTCGCGTTCGGCTGACGCCCGCCCCGCCCCGCGCGACGCGGGGGTCAGAGAAGCGCCTTCGCCGCCTCCGCCACGGCCTCGGCCGTGATGCCGAAATGCGCGTAAAGCGCGCCGCCGGGGCCGGAGGCGCCGAAGCTTTCCATGCCCACGAACGCCGCCTTCTTTTCGGACCCGCGCTCGCCGCACAGCCAGCGGTCCCAACCCTGGCGCATGCCGGCCTCCACCGCCACGCGCACCGCGCCGGCGGGCAGGACGCGCCGGCGCACCGCCTCGTCCTGCGCCTCGAACAGCTCCCAGCAGGGCATCGAGACCACGCGGGTTCCGATCCCCTCGGCCTCCAGCAGCGCCTTGGCGCCCATGGCGATCTCCACCTCGGAGCCGGAGGCCATCAGCACCGCGCGCCGCTTGCCCTCGGCCTCCGCCAGCACGTAGGCGCCCTGGGCGACCATGTTCTTCGACGAATGCTTCACCCGCAGCGTCGGCAGGCCCTGCCGCGTCAGCGCCAGCACCGAGGGCGTGCGCGCCGTGGTCAGCGCCAGCTCCCACGCCTCCGCCGTCTCCACCAGATCGGCGGGGCGGAAGACGTTCAGGTTCGGCGTCGCGCGCAGCATCGCCAGATGCTCCACCGGCTGATGCGTCGGCCCGTCCTCGCCCAGTCCGATGCTGTCATGGGTCATCACATAGGCGACGCGCAGCCCCATCAGAGAGCTCAGCCGCATCGCCCCGCGCATGTAGTCGGCGAAGCACATGAAGGTGCCGCCATAGGGCGCGACGCCCCCATGCAGCGCCAGCCCGTTCATGGCCGCCGCCATGCCATGCTCGCGGATGCCGTAATGCACGTAGCGGCCCTTGCGGTTCTCCGCATCGAACACGCCCAGCCCCTTGGTCAGGGTGTTGTTGGAGCCGGTCAGGTCCGCGGACCCGCCCATGGTCTCCGGCATCACCGCGTTGATCGCCTCCAGCGTCAGTTCCGAGGCCTTGCGGGTGGCGACCTTGGGCTGGTCCTCGCTGGTCTGCTTCTTCAGCTTGCGGATGGCGGCGGCGAGGCGCTTGGGCGGCTCGCCCGCCGTCACCCGCGCGAATTCCGCCTGCCGGGCCTCCGTCAGCGTGCCCAGCCGCGCCTCCCAGGCATAGCGGTCGGCGGCGCCGCGGGTGCCGATCTCCGCCCATTGCGCGGCGACCTCGTTGGGGATCACGAAGGGCGCATGCGGCCAGCCGTAGATCTCGCGCACCGCGGCGATCTCTTCGGCGCCCAGCGGCGCGCCATGGGCGCCGGCGGTGCCCTGTTTTTTCGGAGAGCCCCAGCCGATGGTCGTGCGGCAGGCCACCAGCGAGGTCGCCGCGCAATGGGCGGAGATCGGCACCCGCGGCGCCGCCGACCGCTATGCCTGGGAGGCGCGGCTGGGCACGCTGACGGAGGCCCGGCAGGCGGAATTCGCGCGGGTGACG
>JBCBYE010000156.1:0-8118 GCA_039816075.1 Pseudomonadota bacterium
CGCCGCCGCCGCGCCGCTGCGCGCCCGCGCCTCGGTCGTTAGGGCGCCGCGCTTCGACGCCGCCTATCCCGCCCGCTACGGCGCGGCGGTGGAGGCGCGCCTGACCTCGGGCGCCGCGCTGCGGGCCGAGGCGCCGGACGCGCTCGGCGATCCGGACAATCCCATCTCTCAGGACGCGCTGATCGCCAAGGCCCGCGCCCTGATCGAGGACGGCGGCCGCTCGCCGGCCCAGGCCGACCGTCTGATAGAGGCCGCCCTCGCCCTGCCCAAGGGCGGCGCCCTCCGCGCCTTCGCCGCCGCCCTGGCCGAGGCGCCCGCCCCATGAGCCGCGCCCTCGCCCCGCCGCGTCGCCCGGCCCCGCCCCAGGAGGCCCCGGATCAGGTCCGGGGCGCCGGTCGCCCGGCCGCGCCCGGCGCGCCTGCCCCCCATGACGGAGCGTCCCTGTGACCCGAGCCTCCCCCTATTTCGACCATGTCGACCCCGTCGCGCTGGCCGAGGCGTTTCCGGTGCGCGACGCCCAGGCGCGCCTCTCCGCCCTCTCGCGCGACGAACTGCGCGCCCGGCAGGAGGCGCGCTTCGCCGCGGTGCTGGACTTCGCCTGGAAGGTCCCGTTCTACCGCCGCCTCTGGGGCGCCGCCGGGGCGGAGCCGGGGGACGTGCGCGGCCTCGACGACCTGCCGAAGCTGCCCGCCTACGACAAGTCGGACCTGATGGCCTCGGTCGAGGCGCATCCGCCCCTTGGCGACTTCCACGGGGCCGAGGCCCATGCCCCCGGCGCCGCCCCGCCGATGATCCTGCAGACCACCTCAGGCACCACGGGCAAGCCGCAGCCGCTGCTCTACGGGCCCAGATCGCGCGAGGTGCAGAACATGCTGCTCGCACGTCTCTACACGCTGCAGGGCATGACGCAGGCGGATGTCGTGCACTCCGTCTACGGCTTCGGCATGGTCAATGGCGGGCACTACGTGCGCGAAACGCTGCTGCACTGGATCGGCGCCCAGGCGTTGACGGCCGGCACGGGGGCCGACACCCGTTCCGCCCAGCAGGTGCGGCTGATGGCCGATTTCGGCGCCACCGCGCTGGTCGGCTTCGGCGACTACATCAAGCGCCTCGCCCAGGTGGCGCGCGAAGAGGGGCTGGAACCCGGGCGCGACATCCCCATCCGCCTGATCTCCGGCCATCTGGGCGCCGAAACGGCCGAGGCCATGTCCGACGCGTGGGGCGGCGGCGTCGCGGTCTACGACTGGTACGGCGTCGGCGACACCGGCGCCATCGCCGGCCAGGGCCCCGACCGCGACGGCCTGCATGTGATGGAGGACGCCCAGTGGCTGGAGCTGCTGGACGTGGAAACGGGCGCCCCGGCGCCGGAGGGGGAGATCGGCGACATGGTCTGCACCTGCCTCTACAAGGACGACGTCTTTCCCATCATCCGCTTCAACTCACACGACGTGACGCGCATGAAATCGGGCGCCAACCCGCTGGGCCTGCCGTTCCGGCGCATCGAAGGGTTTCTGGGCCGCTCCGACAACATGGTGAAGCTGCGCGGCGTGAACGTTTATCCGCAGGGCATCGGCGCGCTGCTGACCGCCCAGTTCGACGGGCTGACCGGCGAATACGTCTGCCGGGTGGAGCGGCGCAAAGCGCGCGACGAAATGACGGTGGTGGCCGAGGCGCGCCACCGCAGCCCCGGCATGATCGACGCGCTGGAGGCGGTGCTGAAGGAGCGTCTGGGCGTGCAGATCGGCGTGGAGCTGACCGAGCCCGGCGGCACGGCGGAGCTGACGCAGATCGAACGGCGTCAGAAACCCATCCGACTGATCGACGCCCGATGAGCCGGATCGTCGTCTGCCGCGCGCCGGCCCCGTCACGTCCGGAGCTCCGCGCATGAGCGTGCGCGAGGACATCGAGGCGCGGCTGGCCCGCATCGCGGCCGAGGACGGCGCCCTGCGCAGCTTCATCCGCGTGGACGCCGATGCGGCCCGGCGCGCCGCCGCGCAGGCCGATGCGCGCCGCGCGCGCGGCATGACCCTGGGCGCGCTCGACGGCGTCGCCTTCGCCGTCAAGGACAACCTCGCCGTGGCCGGCGCGCCCTGGACCGCCGGCATTGCCGGCCGCCGCGGCCGCATCGCCGTCGACACCGCCGTCGCCGTGCAGCGCCTGCTGGGCGCGGGCGCCGTGCTCCTGGGCGGTCTGAACATGGAGGAAGGCGCGCTGGGCGCCGTCACCGACAACCCGACCTTCGGCCGCTGCCTCAACCCGCTGGGCGAGGGGCTGACGCCCGGCGGCTCCTCCGGCGGGTCGGCGGCGGCGGTCGCGGCGGGCTTCGTCGATCTCTCGCTGGGCACCGACACCATGGGCTCCGTGCGCATCCCGGCGGCCTATTGCGGCCTCTACGGCCTCAAGCCGACCGCGGGTCTGATCCCGCGGGCCGGCCTCGCCTACCTGTCGCCGACGCTCGACGGCATCGGGCCGCTGGCGCGGGACGCCGCGTTGATCTGGCCCGCCGTCATCGCGCTCGCCGGGCCCGATGCGGGCGATCCCGACGCGCGCCCGGCGCCCCGGGGCTGGGACGTCCGGCCCGAAATCTCGCTCCGGGGCGTGACGCTGGGCCGGCCCTCGTCGCTGGAGGACGTGGCGCTGGAGCCGGCCGTGGCGGAGGCGTTCGCCCTCGCCTGCCAGGCGGCCGAGGCCGCCGGCGCCCGTCTCGTCGACGTCCCGACGGAGGGCTGGGACCCCGGTCGCGCCCGCCGCGGCGGGCTGCTGCTGGCGGAGGCGGAGGGCGCCGTGGCGCTCGGCGATCTCAGGGAGGCGGAGGGCGCGCTCTCCCCCGCCCTGTCCGCGCTGCTGGCCTACGGCGCCGCCGCGTCCTCGGCCAGGATCGTCGAGGCGCTCGCCCGCCTGCGCGCCGCCGCGGGGGCGGCGCATCGCGCCCTCGGTCGATGCGACGCGCTGATCCTGCCCACGGCCCCGCAACGCGCCTTCGCCCATGGCGCGCCGATCCCGGCGGATCAGGCGGACCTGACGGCGCTCGCCAATTTCGCCGGCTTGCCCGCCGTCGCGCTGCCCGCGCCGGCCGGGGACGGCGGCCTGCCCGCCTCGGTTCAGCTGGTCGGCCCCGCCTTCGGCGAAGCGCGCCTGACGGCGTGGATGGAGGCGCTGGCCCGCGCGCTCTAACCCCGCATCGTCTCCGGCAGAAAGCTGACGATGCCGGGAAACGCCAGGATGAGCAGGACCAGCAGAACCAGGATCCCGCAGAAGGGAGCCGCCGCATAGGCGAGCCGACCCAACGGAATGTCCGTCAGCCCCTTGATGACGAACAGGTTGAAGCCGATGGGCGGCGTGATCTGCGCCATCTCGATGGTCAGGATCAGAAAGATGCCGAACCACACCGGGTCGAAGCCGGCCGCGGTGACCAGCGGCAGCGTCACCGGCAGCGTCATGACGATGGTCGAAAGACCGTCGATGAAGCAGCCCAGCGCCAGATAGAACACCATGAGCAGCAGGATGAGCTGCCAGGGCTCCAGGTTCAGCGCCTCGATCGAGGCCGCCACCTCCGTCGGGATCGCCAGGCGCGCCATGGCCTTGGACATGAACAGGGCGCCCGCCAGGATCAGCCCGATCATCGAACAGGTGCGCACCGTGCCCATCAGCGCTCCGCCGATCATCCGGAAGGTGAACGTGCCCTCCATCAGGCTCAGCAGCAGCGCGCCGAACACGCCCATGGCCGCCGCCTCCGTGACCGAGGCCCAGCCCGAATACATCGTCCCAAGCACGAAGCCGATCAGCATGCCCACGGGGGCCAGCCGCGTCAGCGCATAGGCCTTCTGCGCCCAGGTGGTCGAGGGGTCCGCCTCCGGCACCGCGCCCGGCACGATCAGGCTGGAGGCGCCGATATAGATCATGAACATCACCGCGAGCATCAGCCCGGGGATCACCCCGGCGATGAAGAGCTCGAGGATCGAGACCTCCGCAAGGATGCCGTAGATGATCAGCGGGATCGACGGCGGGATCAGAAACCCGATGGTCCCCGCCCCGGCCAGCGACCCCGCGGCCATGACCGGGCTGTAGCCCCGCGCCTGCAGCTCCTTGAGCGTGATGCGCCCCACGGTGGCGGTGGTCGCGGCGGAGCTGCCGGAGACCGCGGCGAACAACGTGCAGCCCAGCACGTTCACATGCAGCAGACGCCCCGGCAGACGCCGCACGAAGGGCGCGAGCCCCGCGAAGAGGTTCCGGCTCAGCCGCGTGTGAAACAGGATCTCTCCCATCAGGATGAAAAGCGGCAGCGTCACCAGCGCCTCGGTGGTCGAGGTGCTCCACAGGTCGCCGGCCAGGAACCGGTCCACGCGCAGGCTCTTGAACGCCTCCAGCGACAGGATCCCCACAGACATCAGCGCAAAGCCGACCCAGACCCCGCCCGCCAGCGTCACGGCGACCAGCGCGGCGATGAAGCTCAGCGGCGCGGTCATGCGGAGGTCCCCTCTTCCGGCGTCGCCCCGGCGCGCGCCGCCTCCGCCGCCTCGCCGCGCATCAGCCGCAGCGCCCGCGCCAGCAGCCCCAGCGCCAGCAGCGTCAGCGACGTCGCCAGCATCGCCTGCGGGTAAACCAGCGGCGTCTCGGTCGGGTAGAACGACACGGACCCCCGCTCCCAACTGCGCACCGCATAGTTGATCGAGGCCCAGGCCATGAACGACGACACGCCCAGCGCGAAGAGCGTGCAGACCAGATCCAGCCGGCGCTGCGCCGTCTCGCCCAGCCGCTCCGACAGGATCGAAACGCGGATATGCCCGCCATGCCGCAGCGTCCAGCCGGAGCCCGAAAACAGCGTCGCCGCCAGCAGGTACCCGCCGTATTCGACCGACCAGGGCTGCGACCAGGCGATCAGGTTCACCGTGAACACCTCGAGGATCAGCATCCCCGCCAGCGCCGCCGTGGCGAAGGCGGCGAACAGGGCCCCTGCGAAGCAGAGCGCGTCGATGACGCGCAGAAAGACGGTCATGGGCGGCGGTCCTGCGATGAGGGAACGGCGGGCGCGGACGCCCCCCGCCGCCCCGACAGGGCGGCGCGGCCCCGTCGGGGCGGCCGGGGCGCGCGAACGGAACGGCGCGGCGACCCGAAAGGCCGCCGCGCCGCGGACGCGAGGCCGGATCAGGACCCGCCGATCTTCGCCTTGAACGCGTCGATGATCTCGCCCGACCCTTCGACCTTCTCGGCGAAGGCGTCGGCCATGTCGGCGGTCGCCGCCTGGATCGCGCCCAGCAGCTCCGGCGACGGGGCCTGCACGGTCATGCCGTTGTCCATCAGGTCCTGCATGCGCTTGCCATGCTCTCCCTCGGAGATCTCCCAGAACCCCGGCTCCATCTCCTTGGCGATGGCCAGGATCGTCTCCTGGTGCTCGGCCGGCAGGTCGTTCCACTCGTCCAGGTTCACCGTCACCGCGTTCGACGCCCACAGGTGGTTCGTCGTGTAGGTGTGATCGAGGAATTCCCAGTACTTCTGCGCCACCGCGGTGGTGCCCGAGGTCATCACGCCCTCGGCCTTGCCCGTCGCCAGGGCCGGCACGATGTCGGGGGAGCCCAGCTGGATCGGCGTCATGCCGAGCCGGTCCACCATCGTCGCCGTGTTGGCGTCGTAGGTGCGCATCTTGATGCCTTCGAAATCGGCGGCGGTCTCGATCTTCTTCTTGAAGTAGAAGTTCTGCGACGGCCACGGCACCATGTAGAGCGGCAGCTGATTGCGCTCGGCCATCTCGGCCTCCCAGCGCGGGCGCACCAGGTCGTGCATGACGCGCAGCTGATCGTAGTCCTCGATCAGGAACGGGATCGACTCGATGCCCAGGATCGGCAGATCGCCCACGTTCTGGAACAGCGCGAATTCGGCCATCTGCACCGAACCGTCCTCGACCGCGCGCAGGGACTCGTTGGCCCGGATGCCCAGGGACCCGCCGGGATGCACGGTCATCTTCACGAAACCGTCGGTCTCGGCCTCCACCCGCTCGGCGAAGGCGATGGCGTTCTTGGTGTGGAACTCCGTCGGGCCCCAGGGAATGGCCACGTCCCATTCCACCTGAGCCTGCGCGGGAAGGGCGAAGCCGGCGGCCAGGGCGCCGGCGAGGGCGATCATGCGCATTTTTCGTGCACCTCTCTGTCGAGCCGGACCTGCATCCGGCGGTTTTCAGGGCGCCCCGTCGGCGGGGTCTGTTTTTTGATCTTAGACTTCTTTCGTCTGGCCGCCATCAATGAAGATGTTCGAGCCATGAATGTGCTGCGCCCGGTCCGATGCGAGGAAGGCGGCGAGGTTCGCAAGGTCCTGCGGATCGCCGTAGCGCCACATGCCGAAGACGTCGCGCGCGCGCCCCGCGGCCAGCGTCTCCACGTCCTCGCCCGACGCGGCCGCCTGGCCGGCCAGCGCGGTCTGCAGCCGCTGCGTGCGCATGGGGCCGGAGTTCATGGACACGACGCGCACGCCTCGCTCCAGCCCCAGCTGCGCCAGGCCCTTGGTAAAATTGTTCAGCGCCGCGTTGATCGACGCGCCCAGCAGAAACCCCGGCTTTGGCTGCTTGGCGGCGGCGCCGATGTTGTTGAGGATCACGCCCATGCCGGAGGCTTCCAGATGCGCGAACGCGGCGCGGGCGGTGCGGACATAGCCATGGAACTTGAGGGCGAAGCCCTGGTCCCAGTCCTCGTCGCTCAACTCGTCGAAGAAATCTCCGGCGCGGGCGGCGCCCGCATTGTTCACGAGGATGTCGAGGCGGCCATGGGCCTGCACCGCCTCCGCCACGACGCGGGCCGGCTCGCCGGGCTGCGACAGGTCGGCGGCGTGGACGCTGACCTTGCGTCCCGCGGCCGACAACGCCTCGGCGGCCTCGTCCAGGCCCTCCGCCCCGCGCGCCGCCAGCGCCACGTCGCAACCCTCTTCGGCCAACGTGCGCGCGATGGCGAGGCCGATGCCCCTGGAGGCGCCGGTGACGAGCGCCGCGCGTCCGGTCAGCCCCAGATCCATCAGGCGCGCCCTCGCCCGGCCGCGGCGACCGGCCCCGCTGCGCAAGGCTTCGCCGCGCAAGGCTTCGCCGCGGCGGACCCCGGATCGCGTCCGGGCCGGCGCGCGGCGGCGCCGACCGCGGCGCGCGGGGAAGGGCGGGCGCAGCGCATCAGATCTTGTTCCGCTCGATCAGCTGCTTGGCGATGATCATGCGCTGGATCTCGTTGGTGCCCTCGCCGATGCACATCAGGGGCGCGTCGCGGAAATAGCGCTCCACATGGTATTCCTTGGAATAGCCGTAGCCGCCATGGATGCGCATGGCCTCGAGGCTGTTGTCGACGGCGGCCTCGGACGCGAAGTACTTCGCCATCCCGGCTTCCATGTCGCAGCGCTCGCCGGTGTCGTAGGCGCGGGCGGCGTCGTAGGTCAGCAGGCGCGCCGCCTGCAGCTTGGTGGCCATCTCGCCCAGCTTGAGCTGGATCGCCTGATGCTCGCCGATCGGTTTGCCGAACGTCTTGCGCTCCTGCGCATAGCGCACGCTGTCCATCAGCGCGGCGCTGGCCAGCCCGCAGCCGCGCGCCGCGATGTTGATGCGGCCCAGCTCCAGCCCGCCCAGCGCGGCCTGCATGCCGCGGCCCTCTTCGCCGCCGATCAGGTTCTCCGCCCCGATCTGGTAGTCCTCGAAGATCAGCTCCGCGCTGTCGATCCCATTGTAGCCCAGCTTCTCGAGCTTCTTGGACACGGCGAAGCCCTCGCCCTTCTCGGCGATGAACATCGACATGCCCTTGTGGCGGGGCGACGCCTCCGGATCGGTCTTGACCAGCAGCGCCACGCACTGTCCGTGGATGCCGTTGGAGATCCAGGTCTTCGTCCCGTTTACCACATAGCCATTGCCCTGCTTGCTCGCCCGCGTGCGGATCGCCTGAAGGTCCGTGCCGCAATCGGGCTCGGTCAGCGCCAGGCCCCCGCGCAGCTCGCCCGAGGCGAAGCGCGGCAGAAACCGCTGCTTCTGCTCCTCCGTCCCCATGCGCGCGACGCAGGCGGCCATGATGAGGTGCGAGTTGAAGATGCCGGTCAGCGACATCCAGGTCTCGGCGATCTTCTCCACGATCCGCGCATAGGTCGTCGCCGACAGGCCCA